>CAZYWY010000343.1:0-2690 GCA_964651605.1 uncultured Pirellulales bacterium
AGTCACAATACCATAATCGTTAAATCCCACCAGCTTGCCGACAAACCCGGTGCCATTAACCGCACCTGTGCTGTGGCACTGGGTCACTGTGCCGCCATCATTGTACTGGTAATCGGCATGCAAAACAGCCACAGGTAAATTGAAGAAATCGGCAAGTAAAATAGCCACACCGTAACAAACTTCGTAAGTTGTTATTCAGTTCAAGAAAAACATAATAACGACTTACGGAGGCAAAGGATGCTTACGGTGGAAGATTACTTAAAAATTCGGACTGATAAACGAGATGGAATGAGTATTCGGGCTATTTGTAGTGTCTATCATCATTCTCATCACACAATCACAAAGGTACTGAACAATCCCCAGCCGCAGCCATACACCCGCACTATGCCTACGGCAGCGCCGGTACTTGGACCTTTTATGCACATTATCGACCAGATATTGCTCGATGATCAATCTGAACCGGTCAAGCAAAGGCACAAAGCATCAAAGCTCTATCGGCGGCTCAGAGATGAACATAACTATAAGGGCAGTTATGACCAGGTTCGCAGATATGTCCAAAAACACCGCAAACAGCAGAGGGAAACATATATCCCTCTGGCACATGAGCCGGGTCGGCGTCTGGAAGCCGATTTCGGACATATCTATGTTGATTTCCCAGATTGCAGGAAGCAGGTACCTGTCCTGCTTACCGCATGGAGCTATTCGGACTTTCCTTATGCCGTTTCCTGTCCTACCGAAAGGCTCGAGTGTATCCTCACAGGGATTGTACAGGCATTTGAATTTTTTGGCTGTGTACCCAAAGAGCTTTGGTGGGACAATCCAAAAACTGTCGTTACACAAATCTTCAAGGGAAGAAACCGCCAAATAAACCCTCGCTATGCAGCCCTTGCGAGCCATTATATGTTTGAGCCGTTGTTCTGTATGCCGGCAAAACCTAATGAAAAATCTCATGTCGAGAACAGCGTATATAATCTGCAAAGGGACTGGGCTACCCCTGTACCTAAAGTTAAAGACTATGATGAATTGAATTCGTATCTTCGACAGTGCTGTCTTGATAAACTTGAGCACCGTGTAACCGGCAAGACAGAGACTGTGGCAGAGCGTTTTGAGCAGGATAAAGCAGCCGCGTCAGCGTTACCAGGGCATCCCTACGATCCTTATATTCCGCTCGAGACCAGAGTGGACAAATACCAGACTGTTTGCTTCGATAACAACCGCTACAGTGTCCCACGTCGCTGGGCATTTGAGATGGTAACAATTAAGGCATATCCTTTTCATATCCGTATTGTCTGCGGCGACCGCCAGATTGCTTACCACAAGCGCAGCTACGAACGTAATCAACAGATTCTAAATCCATTACATTACCTGGCAGTTTTAGGACGTCGACCTGCTGCATTGGACCATTCCGAGGTATTTCGTAACTGGCAACTTCCGGCTTGCTTTATAGCACTTCGGCAGATACTTGAGACTCGCCTGGGGCCTTTTGCCGGCGCCAGAGGTTATATACGCATACTGCAGTTGCTGGCTGAACACCCGGTCAAGAAGATTCAAAAGGCGATAGAACTTTGTTTGGCTGATTCAACCGTCAATGCCGAGATGATTATCCACAAGGTCAACCGTATGGCAGAGCATCCGGCATCTTATGAATCGATAGATTCGGGTATCCATTACCCGCAGGTTGAAGTACCAAAACCCGACCTGAGTAAGTTTGACCAATATTTAACGTTCCTGAATCCATGTCCCGAGCAAATTAAAGAGAAAGGAGAAGTAAGCTATGTCTGATAACGAAAACCTTCTTTTAAAGACCAATCTAAAACAACTGCGTCTTCCAACGATGAAGGCGGAATGTGACAAGCTGGCTAATGAAGCTTCCTCTGAGAATGCTACATTCCAGCAGTATTTATTGCGATTGACGGAACTGGAGATGGCCGCCCGATCTGCCAATGCTCTTAACAACCGCATCAAACAGGCGACCTTCCCGGCTCATAAGGACTTTGAAAGTTATGACTTCAGCATCATGCCTTCGCTAAATAAACAGAAGATACTGGAACTGTCTCGTGGTGAATGGATTGATAAGAAAGAAAACTGTTGTCTTATTGGCAGTCCCGGAACAGGAAAAACCCACCTTGCGATTGCTTTAGGTCTGGCTGCTTGCAGGCAGGGAAGAAAAGTCCGATTCTTTACAACTGCATCGCTGGTGAATCACCTGGAAGAGTTACAAAAGCAATATCAGCTGGAACGATTCTTTAGTCAACTTGATAGAGCCGATCTGTTAATATGTGATGAACTTGGATATCTTACCTTCAGCCGGACCGGGGCGGAATTATTGTTCCAGGTCTTTGCCGATCGTTATGAGAGGGGCAGCATGTTAATTACCAGTAACCTGGCATTCAGTGAATGGGTACAGGTTTTTCAGGGAGAAAGAATGACAGCTGCATTATTGGATCGCCTGACTCATCATTGTCATATCTTTGAGATGAATGGTGAAAGTTACAGGTTCAAACAATCAGTGGAAAAGAGTAAGAACAAGAAAAAATAGAATTGTACTTGTATGCCTCCGGTTGGAGGCTTATTATATAATCTGAGTGTGGCTCATTTGCGTGCCGACCTGTGGCTATTTTGCATGCCGATTACCACATCTTGACAAGGGACAAAACCCGCGATTCGTCGTTACTTCGCTTTCACAAGAC
>CAZYWY010000344.1:0-2685 GCA_964651605.1 uncultured Pirellulales bacterium
ATGACTGCACGTTAAAGATGTATCACGGCGGTTGGCAGGATTTGCTTGGCAGGGAACAGGAGATTAGGCAGATGAGCAGGGACATTTTAGCAATGGTGCTTATATTGCTGGGAGCAAGTATGTCTGCTGCCAACGCAGATTATAGTGTGTATGACTGCGAATCGCCGAGAGCTAAAATCGATAATCCCCGCTGGCAATATATGGGTTTCGGCAGAAACATAATCTTCGATGCGAATAATTTTTCAGACAACGGCAGCAACGACCGGCAAATAAATTTCTGGTTGTGGGAAATCGGTAAATGGAACGGATGCGGATATATCAGACAGAACGAATATTTAATCGGCGAAAACCCGGCATACAAATTTCCTGCAACCGGAATTTACTGCCTGAGGTTATGGGTTCAGGATGACAAGGGTATCTGGTGCAGCTATTATGATACCGATTGTTGCTATGTAGCGGCATTTGACGTAAATATTGTATCAGAGCGATATATGCCTGTTGGTTTGGCGGTGCCGGCAAAACTCAATATTAAGCCGTCGTTAAAGGATTTGTATTACAGCGGGGCTGGAGGTAAATTTACTCTTCAGATAATAGATGTCCCGGATGACAACTATGAGACATCAGCAAGGTTTTATACCAGCTCGGCAGGTGAGGAATATTTTACCTGCCGAACCTGGGATATTTCGATTTGGAATGACTACAAGGAGCTTGAATATTTAATTCATACCGGCATATACATTAAAAGCGCCGATGCCGGTGTTATGCGAATACATTTTGGCCTTGGAGAGCCGAAATAGCAGCGGGACATATTTAATATAACAAGGACAATCGGTGGGGCGAGCCTTGCTCCAAGTGAGTGACATGTCACTCCTGCGAAAGCAGGAGTCCAGAAGATACCAAACAACTGGATTCCCGCCTGCGCGGGAATGACAAAGGGGGGATCATCTTCATTCGATTGGAATGATTGTTTGGGTGAATGTTATATGCTATACGCTGGTCGCTGGTTTTACAATCTTTTGTATCTTGGGCCGCCGGCGCCTTCGGGGCAGGTCCAGCGGATATTATCAAAGGGACATTTCCGCTGGCAGGTCTTGCAATGCAAACAATTGGACGGATTGGCGGGTTTAACCTCGCCGTGAATGGTTTCATATACGCCGGCTGGGCAGAAAGTAATGCAGGGGCTGCCGAATAAAGGCGTGCATTGGGTTTTGCAAATCTGCGAATCGAGAATCAAGAGGCTTTGCAAGATAGCAAGGCCTTTTTTTATATATACAACATCAATCTACTCTCAAACAAAGTAAATCCAGCCATGGCGATTTTAATTGGACCTATTACTTTGTAAAACATTGGTAAATGGATTATAATTACTACCTGCAATATAGTTCATTGTGATATCTGTTGGTTTTTGAGCTTTTTATTGTCATGGTCAGTGTTGTATTTCGCTACACCTTACCAATGGCAGGTGGAATAACAGTGAAATGACCTTATAATGAAACCGGCACAAAGAACAGGAGCAGTGCAACACAAGACATTGAAAAATAACACAAAACTCTCGAGCGGTTGCTTATTAGGTAATTATCAGATTAAAAGAAAGTGAAAAATGGCATTAGCGACATTTTACTTCCAATTGCATCAGCCGTTCCGGCTGCATCCTGATAGAGACAAATTTCTTTGGGAGGAGAACAACAGGGAAATATTTGAAAAGGTCTCAGAAAAAAATTATCTGCCCGCCACAAGAATGTTTACAGAGTTAATAGCAGATAATCGAGGATTCAAGATTACATTCTGTATGTCTGGAACGTTTTTGGAACAGGCTCAAATGTATAAGCCTGAAGTAATAAGGTGCTTGCAGGAATTGTTTGATGCGGGCAAAGACAGAAACCAGGTTGAATTCCTCGAAGAAACATATTATCACTCCCTTGTCAGCTTGTTTGACGATCCAGAAAAGCTGGAATTCAGGGACCAGGTTTCCCTGCATAGGGCGAAGATGGAAGAGATTTTTGGAATAAAGCCCAGTTCATTCAGAAATACCGAACTAATGTACAACAATGAGATTGCAGATGTTGTTACAGATATGGGCTTTAAAACAATGCTTTGTGAAAAAAGAGATGATATGTATGGCCTAAAGGATGGGAAGCTCATATCTCCAAATGCAATATTTCGGGCAAAAGGGAGTAATTTAATTGTTATCCCCAGAAACAGGGAGTTGAGTGACGATGTTGCATACAGATTCCCCCATACTCCAATTTCTGCCAGGCATTATGCGTTGAGCATTGCACAAATCGACGGTGAGGCAGTTCTATTGGGATATGACTATGAACATCTCGGAGAGCATATATGGAAAGATAAAGGCATATTCAAATTCTGGAAGGCATTGCCTAAGGCGTTGGCGGAACACAGCAACGTAAAAGTAGTAAATCCCAGCGAGGTTGCCGAATTATTCAAAGATGCTGATTGCCCGGTTGTAGATATCCACGGTTTATCTACCTCTTCCTGGGCAGATGCAACAAGAGACACTTTCGGCTGGTTAGGAAATAGAACCCAGCAGGAGATTTTTTCCCGTATTAAAAACTTAGAGAAAAAAACCAATAAGACCGGAGGGGAATTATTAACAAAATGGAGACATTTGACAACCTCTGACCAACTCTACTTTCTCCATGAGAGTACCGGCTCAGACCATGCGGT
>CAZYWY010000345.1:0-2680 GCA_964651605.1 uncultured Pirellulales bacterium
GCACCTGCGGGTCCAGGCCGGTTGTCGGCTCATCTAAAATCAGCAGTTTCGGCGAATTCAACAGCGCTCGTGCTATGACGAGCCTTCTTTTCATTCCACCCGAAAGCTCTCTTATGCGGGATTTTGCCTTTTCTGTAAGCTCAAGAAACTCCAGCAGATATTCTATACGCTGCCGGGCGGTCTGGGCGGGCATATCATAGAACCGCGAGTATATCATAAGGTTCTGTATGACGTTCAATTCCTCGTCGAGATTATCCTCCTGCTGAACAACGCCTGCGAGGTATTTTATGGCAAGCTCTTTTTCAGCCGGGTCGTACCCGAAAACATCCATTGTGCCGGGATTGTCTTTATCGCGAGTGCATTTGCCGTAGAGCATCTTCATTACGGTGGTTTTGCCCGCCCCGTTTGGTCCGAGGAATCCGAAGCAGATGCCCTGCTCGAGTGAAAAGCTCAACTCGCTGACCGCCCGGACAGGCCCGAAACTTTTGTTGATGTTCTTTACGTTAATTACTGTTGCCATATTTTGTGTTTCGTATATCGTATATCGACTTATGGGCGGGATATAATACCATATCGCAGGCAAAATTGCATCTTTATCATTTTTTCACCAATATTTTTCCAGTTAAACCTTTGCATTTTGATATAATCGAAAAAATATGCACAAAAAAACTGAACATATTGGAAATACCGGCCTGGCCAAGCGGGCAGTTACTATACGAATTTCCGGGCTGGCTTTAGTATTTGCGATTTTGGGAACAACATTTCTTCTTACTAACTATTTCAAATCGAGACCCGACTCAGAAAAGCCAGCCGATGAGATTCAGCATGTTTATAATAAATCGCTGTTTATGCCCGGCGTCAAAGTCGGTGTTCTTGAGAAAAAAAGAATTAACGAACCGTCCGGCTTGGTCGCCAGCAGAAAAAATCCCGGAATTTTGTGGGTGCATAACGACTCAGGAGATTCGCCGAATCTGTATGCAATCAGACCCGATGGACAAGTGGTCGGGACATTCCGCATCAAAAAGGCCGAAAACAGAGACTGGGAAGATATTGCCATCGGCCCAGGCCCCAAGAAAGGGGTCGATTATATTTATATCGGTGACATCGGGGATAATCAGGCGGGATATTTGTCTGTAAAAATATATCGTCTCGAAGAGCCAAATCTCGGGACAGATGTAAAAGTTTCAAAAAAAGAATCGCATATTGGGCCGGCTGATACGCTCGAACTGGTTTATCCGGACGGCCCGAAGGACGCAGAGACACTTCTGGTGGACCCGCTCAACGGTGACATTTACATCGTAACAAAAGGCAAATCATCCGGTCTGGTTTATATGGCGTCCTACCCACAAACGGTGGATAGTGATACGACTATTGAATTTATTGCCGAGATACCTATGACCAAAGCCACAGGCGGTGATGTTTCGCCAGATGGAGCGTATGTTATAGTCAGGGCGTCAAAGGCAGCCGGACTATGGATGCGGCCGGCCGGGCAGAAGCTCTGGATGGCATTTATCGACCAGCCCGTATGGATTGATTTAACGGAGGAATCGCAGGGCGAGGCAATCTGTTTCGATGCCCAGGGCAGCGGTTTTTATACCCTCGATGAAATAAAGCATTCAAAAATCTACTATTTCACCCGCGTACCGTCAGAGTAATTTGCAATTTGCTAATTGGCACAGTTGCGGCACAGGCCTGTACAAATCCCGAATTTTAAATCTCGATTTACGGATTTGTAAATCGTAGCACGCTATTGTCGGGATTGCCAGATGTGAAAGGCCGGCAATGTCCCTTGTTGCGGTTAATATAGCCCCTTTGACCGCCATTTTGCTGAAAGCTAACTTAGCCTGCCTTTCATTATGCCAGCCGGTTGCATCTGCAATTACTGTTACTTTTTTGCCCCGCTGAAGCAGCCCCAGAGCAGTGGCAACGACAGCCTGCTCGGCATCACAGCCAAGCAGAATAAACTCGTCGGCTCTGACCTCGCTGAGCAGTCTTTCTATTAGCGGCTCTTCAAAGGGGTCGATGCATCGCTTGTGCAAAATGACCTGCCGATACTTTCGCAGCAGGTCGGCAGGCAGGGCATTCCAGGCATCGGCAGGAAAACTTATTCTGCTTTTCAGCAGGGTATATGAAATCTTCTGCTGTCCCTCTGTGCCGTCTATGCAATACGAATTGCCAAGGTGAGTGGGATAGACCTCTGCGGTGGATATGACCGGGACATCTTTCATTCGCACCCACGCTATTACCCTGCGAATGTTGGCCAGTACCTGCGGACGATTATTTACGCAGGCTGTTCCCGAAGGGCAAAGAAAGTCCTTTTGTGTATCTATATCTACCAGAATGTGACGTCGCTGATTTTTGTGCAGTTGCATAATCATTTTTCAGAACTCCTTTCTGAAGCAGAAGTTAGCTGCAATTTTTTACCGCTGCTTCTTGCGGTCCCCTCGTTGCTGCCGTTCTATAAATAAGTGCCATTTGTGGAGTAATTGTAACGCTTTTTGTGTTGGTAACACCGGCGAATAAATCCGAAGACTTGCGCAAATAAAAAGGGGCCTGTGCTTTTGGCACAGGCCCCTGAATTAACTTCTGCAACAAACTGTTACAGCATTCGGCCTTATACAGCCAAACTAATCTAACATATCAACATATCATCCACACTACGGAGTTACCGTCGTAGGTA
>CAZYWY010000346.1:0-2670 GCA_964651605.1 uncultured Pirellulales bacterium
ACTGCCTGGATTCCCGCTTTCCGAAGCGGGCTCTTCGCTTCGCTATGTGTCGCGGGAATGACAATACAAAATCAAATGTTAGCGGGTAGTAGTTACTAGCTTGTAAAGGCGTGGGCATTTAATCTATAACAAGTATCCTATATTTGAAAGTTTAATGTGAGAGCTGTTTTCAGTAAAGTGTATGCTTAAAATATAAAAATAGAAAAGAAAGAAACAAGAATTAAAAGTATTATCTGTAAAGCAATAAAAGAAATTTCATTAAATTTGTAAAAAATGAAGGAAACCATAATAATATTTGCCTTTATTAAAACGCATATATGAAAAGTATTAATTCGAGAAGAGAAAAGACAAAGTTGAGAGGAAGGCTTACACCACAATTTTTATTTCTTCTTTAATACGAAATTATTGCGTAAGTCATACTGCGAAGTCGCTTTGCTCGAAATGACTGGTCTTATTTGTTGAGGTTGCCATATAAATATATGATTAAAAAAATACTTGAATATCTTTCAGCTATAAATTATGTTTCACGTGAAACAGAAAAGGAAGGTTTTTGATTTAATATCGCTGAAGAAAAAACCGCAAAAATACCGAAATAAAGTTAGACAAGAAAAAATTGTGGCAGCAAACGAAATGAATGGAGTCAAATATGGAAGAAAAGAAAAAAGAAAAACCAAAACATCTCGGCAGGGGGTTACAGTCGTTGTTAGGTCCTATAATAACGGATGAATCGGAGATAAATAAAGTATTTCCCGAACAGATAATTGAACCTAACTCCAGAAATGACAAGATGATAGAAGAATCTTTCAAGGAAATTAGTGTTGATTTGATAACAGCCAATCCCTACCAGGCAAGAACAATTTGGAACGAGCAGGAATTAAACGAGCTGGCTGATTCAATAAGGGTCAACGGCGTTGTTCAGCCGATTATTGTTCGACCTATAAATGGTGGTTATCAAATCATTGCAGGCGAACGACGATTTCGCGCTGCGAAATTAGCGTCGCTTCAGAAGATACCAGCCTTGATTCGGCAGGCCAACGAAGAGCAAGTGCGTGAATGGGCTCTGGTCGAGAATATTCATCGTGTGGACCTCAATCCGATAGAACGGGCAAAGGCCTACCGGGAGTATATCAACGCATTTTCACTCAGTCAAACCGAGGCTGCCGAAAGGCTCGGCCAGGACCGCTCAGTTGTTGCTAACTACTTGCGAATACTGGACTTACCACAAGAAATCAGGCAAATGATTATAGATGGGCAGCTTAATATGGGTCAGGCTCGCGCAATCCTGTCACTACCCAGTGATGAACTTCGCCGTAAGTTGGCAAACCGTGCAATGGCCGGCAGACTCAGCGTACGTGAAGTGGAAAGGATGGTAAAAGTCTATATAGAAGGCAACACGCAGCCTGATAAAAAAGTGAAAATAAAACCTGCCCATATACAGGATATCGAGAGCAAACTCAGCAGCCAGCTTGGCACAAAGGTCAGCATCGAAACTCGAAAAAATGGCCGGAAAGGAAAGATTATCATCGAATTTTATTCGCTCGATGAATTCGACAGCATTACCGAAAGACTGGGCTTGCCTTGTCTTGAGCAGTTGTAATGTGGAATAATAATACTGAAAACAGGAGCGGTGTTTTTTTTTCGTGAAAAAAACAGGAATAAAGGTATAATAATATAGGTGAAATATTTTCACTAAATACATTTTAGATTAAGATACTTTTTGGAGGATAAAAAAGTGAACATTCCAAATCGCATAAAATTATCAATTCTCATTGTTGTATTTGCTCTTACGCAGGGGGCTTTAGCAGCAGGTGTTCAAGACCCGGCGACTGAGCTACATCAGGCGGTCATTGCCGGGAATCAACAAAGCGTAACGAATCTTTTGAACAATGGTGCCGATATCAATGCTAAAAACGGGCTTGGCTGGACGCCGCTTCACGCAGCAATACGCAGCAATCATAATGACATTGTTAAGCTTCTTCTCAGCAACAATAATGTAGATGTTAATGCAAAGGATAACGATGGCCAGACGCCGCTGCATTTTGCAGTTGAATCGGGTCAGAATGATATTATTCAAATGTTGATTACTAAGAACGCCAACATCAATGAAAAGGATAATAATGGCGACAATGCGCAGTCACTTGCTACAAAAACAAGGCAAAATGACATCGCTGCAAAACTTAGCGAAGCAGGCGCCAAACAGCCTGCGCAACCTTCACAGCCTACAGGGTCGGGGTCAAGCGAACGCTCCTCAGAACCTTCTATAGTAAGCGGGCCAATAATGGGGCCGGTGACACCGGTAAATCCAAACATACTTGACAGCGGCGTTTCAAGCCCGTCTGTTGAGCGTATAACCAGCCGGATAACGCGGCCATCTGGTTCGCCCTTGTCTGATTCAGCCGAGCCGCAAATCAACGAAAATGTGAATAATTTTAGAATCACACAACCGGATGCATCACAAGTAGAGTCCATACTTATTGACCCGAATGAAATCCTCGCAAGAGTAAGAAAATATGAGGGGCTTGAAAAAGCTATCCAGGACGTGTCGGTTAAAAGCAATGCAGGGATGCGTCAGTGGCGTTTAACTGACAATGACAACAAGAATCTCCTTGTCAGAGCGGTGCAAATACAGCTTGATACCGAGTATGAATTTCTTATAGCAACTGCCAAAGA
>CAZYWY010000347.1:0-2665 GCA_964651605.1 uncultured Pirellulales bacterium
TATTTAGATGGTTCTATGATTATTTTGCAGCTCTAGGAAGTAATAGAATCTTAGGAATAAATTGGATTATTTTTTATCTTGTTGTAAGCCTAATTTTTTCAAGTATTATCAAAAAACAAATGGATGTTCCTCTGGAAAAACTTAATGAAATAAAAGAAGAAATGAACGAAAATATAAGCAACATGGACATAGTAAAATAAGTTGGTATAGATAAGACTTAATCTGACACTTCTTAATAAATATTGGTATATTGTATGGCACAGCGGAGCGCAGGCCATGACGGAGCCGCAGCGCAGCTGTGCCATACACAGTACCTCAAGAGAAAGGAGTGTTAGACATAACTACAGAACAAAAAATCATCAGAAACAAAGTCGGTTTGCTTCAGCTGGCTCAGCAGCTCGGTATCTTGCCGAAACCCGCTGACAAAGCTGGGGAGAATTGATTGCAGTCCAAAAGTAAAGAAGGCGTGCCATGACAATCAATGAAATCCATCGGCTGCTGGCAGTTGCCCCCGATCTGACGTTAAATCGGTATGCACAAACCAGAAATGACCGTTTGGTCGAGCTTGCTGAAAAAGTGGCACAGGCAGTATTATCACATTCTGACATTGCACATAGCTTGCACTCAAGGCAAATTAAGTTAAAAGGTGTAAATCCTAAGTTCTTGCAAAGTAAAGACTTAAATGCTGAAAATAGGGAATGGAGGCGGGGGGATTCGAACCCCCGTCCCGAGACGCTTCAAGATAAGCATCTACATGCTTAGTCGTTTGATTTAATTTTTCGCCCTGTCAAACGCCAAACGACAGGCTTTTAACCGGACTATTTCGGGATAAATTTCTTATCCTGCCGGCCCGAACAACCGACAGGGTAAAGCCTGCATTTTGACGCCCTTGCCCGTCTGACAGGCACAAACGAGTAGGACGGGTTGCTTAATTAAGCAGCCATTTGCAACTGATAGTTGCCAATTAGATTTATTACCGGATGATTAGCCAGGCCAACCGGCGTCCTGGGCATGCAACTTATCTGTCCGCAATCCGGTCGAAGCCATTCGCCCCCTTATTAACTATAAAGACCACTTTTATGGATTATGCAGCCAGACAGTAACAGTATTATTGTATCAGATATTACGTTGGGCAGCAAGAAAAGTTTGAAGCAGGAAGTGAAAAAATGCAGGCTAAGCAGACTGATGTATTTACTACCTTACGGCGTTTCTATAAATTTACCGGTTTGGTCCAGTGTCATTTGTGAGGGGTTGGAGATTTCAGCCGGCGCCCGGGCAGTAACGAGGAAATTCAATGGGTTATTATTGGTTATAATCCAGGAAAAATCGCCTACACCGGATTCGCCGCCTGTAAAATACCTGCCGTTCAGGTCGTTGGCTCCAAAACCGAGCTGCTCAAGCATCGGCACTGCGGTGTAATTGTTGCCCGTCTCGGAGACATAAGCACGCAAGGCACTTGCTATGGAGCCCATTAGTATTTTGCCTTCGGACCACTTGGCGGAGTTTATCCGACCCTGCAGCATCGGAACCGCCACAGCGGCCAGTATTCCGATGACCATAATAACGACCATCAGTTCAACCAGCGTGAATCCGGCTTTCCTGTTCATACAATCGACCTTTAGCTCTTTACAATCATAGAGAATTTCCGATAATCTTATATCGACACGAATCAGCAGCTACTGAATCAGGTTTTCGATAGATTTTTGGAGAAATTCTGCGTTTTTTGGCGAGATTTGCATAATTTCAAAAAATATTTCAGAATTTTTGTAACGAAAGTTCGTTTTTTGCGTCTATATATACAACGTGAGCAGAGTTTTTTTAGTTTTTAGCACTGTCAACATATAAAAAGGAAAGGAAAAACAATGGAACAGGAAAGAAAGTTTGGGAACATCAATGGCATAGTTATATTATTTGTGTTAGGTATTTTAATACTGTCCGGATGTTCATCATCATACGAAGCTGGCAATTTCGACTCCAAAGGACTACCCAAGAAACAATACCTTGTTGGGGGTGGTTTCGGAATCGAGTGGGTCGCACCGGCAGATGGAACTATGTATCTGACCGAAGAAAAAACCGGTCAGATTATTATTACAGAATCAATAGAATCAGGCGATGAATTTAGTTCATCTGGTATGGATCCCGAAGAAATCGAACAGGTTTTTGGAAAGAAATTATCAGATTTGAAATTCTGCTTGTACTTCATACCAGCAGCAAAAGCACAAACAAACCCTGCCACACAATAATATTTAGCAAACTGCTCCGAGTTTATGGCCGGGGGCGGTTGTGTATATGTTGTTGGCACATATTTAGAAATATGAATAAAGCGAAATTAATCTCTATTGATAATTGCTATTGCTACCGGCCTGCATTCCATTTTGTGCTGAAATTTAAATCGCGTAGAAACTGAAAAGTATTACAGCATAATACTCCAAGGTCACGACAAACATCCGGCAAGTGTCGATTTGCTCGACTTCTGCGGGGTTTGGATACCTCTGTAGTCACTATACATCTGTTCTGTGCATCCTTTAAAGTATAGGCAATTAAAAATGGATCACGACCTATCTTTTCTACTTCATCGTCGGTTAGATCAGAGGCGTAGCCTTGGTCAGTTGCTATTGAAACCAAAGAGACATCAACCTCTTCTTGAAAACAGAGAACTGTTTTT
>CAZYWY010000348.1:0-2655 GCA_964651605.1 uncultured Pirellulales bacterium
GAGGCCGAAGACTCTCGCCACACTACATTATCCAGATAGCTCCGCCGGTCCTGAGGATTCACGTTCAGACCGTAATTGGCTCTTGCTCTAAGCAGGTCAAGGTCTTTGCCGACAGGGGGGCTGTTGCCTGGTCTGAAAGCGAGAGCCATCAGATTGATTTGCATTTGATCTGAACCTGAAGTTGTATTAGGGTCGGATGGGTTTATTTGATAAGCTGTATTTGCGTTCAGCATCGCAGCGTTGTCGATGATTCTGACGGCTGCATAAACCGGCTTGCCTCTGTGAGTGCTGATATTATCCAGCTTTACCCATTTAGAATCGCCGATGCCCTCACCATCTGCATCTGCTGTCGCTATGAGATTATTAAAGTCGGTTACGGGGTCATACTCACCTACGACTTCTGCTTTAATGAGCCTGTTATATCCGGCTAAAGAACCGAATATATCGCTTATTTGTCTCCAGTAATAATCACTGCCGTTTCTGTAAGGCTCCAGCTCTGCAAGCCAGGCATTGTTGGCATCAGGATAGTCATAGTACTCCTGATTGTTAGGCTCAGAAATGCCGGGGACATCCAAAGCAAGTTGTTGTGAAATCTGCGCAATTACCGTATCAACAGCGCAGTTCAACTCCAGATTTTCCGATACAGATGAGCTTGCTATCTTGTCGATACGGGCGACCATCACAAATAACACCCCGACTATCGCCAGCAGGCTGCTTATTACCACAGCCAATAAAAGGGCCGAGCCTTTCAGACTGTTATATTCAGAAATGTGTTTATGGTTTTTTGTCATTTTCTCAGGTCAATCGTCCAGATATACAATATATGTAAAAGTTCTGCCCTTTTTTATAATATTTTTTGAATCATATAAAGTGAATGTAAATTTTATGGCCCGGCCAAGTCCCGGTATTATACTAAATTGGTCTTTGTTCACCTGCTCGCTTGGATAATTAATATGGTTTATGCTCACCCGACCGTTTGGGGGATAAGGATACAATAATGCCGGTATTTGATTTGGGTCGGAAGAATTTGGATAAAAATGCGAATCGGACAGATTTCCATTTCCGTCAGGGTCCATCTCCGGTATCCATTGCTTCAGGCTGTCTGACCAGCCTTGAATCTTGAACTCACCAACACCTTCGCAGAACAATAAATGAATAGAATTAGCATCAGTCAATTCTACTGTGGCTCCTTTGGCGTTGTTACCGGGTTTGCTGCCGGAGATAATAACATCGCTGATGACCGATAATGTATCCCTTTTATACTCCCATTGCATTTGCTTCCACTGCTCTATGAAAATTTTATCATACTCATATATGTTGCGCCATTGTTTCCATTGTGCATCATTAAACAGACCCGGATTGAAAAAATCAGGGAGACTTTGCTCTGCTGTCAAGATATGCTGGGTTCTCGTCAGTATTCGCTCGTTTCTGTTCTGGTTTTCAGGGCTGCCATTGTTGTTTTTGGCGAGCATATAACAAATCATTGCAGCATTTCCGCGAACTGAAGGGGTCATCCCATAAGAATGAAAATCTCCGCTGGAAAAGAACATAATACGGTCAAACCGCTCGTAACCATCCAGGTCATTATCTATTACCGATGTATCCGGTACAGCCAATGCCTGCCATGCAATAAAAATCTCTGCGTCCTTATCGAGTCCTTTGAAGTCGGCATTGAGCTGAGCAGTAACTGCCCGTAACTTTTGCATAATTTCAGCATTGGCAAGGGCTGTGCGATAAGTGTTAATACTCATCTTGAAGATAGCACTCGAAAAAGCCAGCACTACAACCAGCACTCCCATTGCGACAAGAAGCTCAATAAGTGAAAATGCCCTGCTGTTCAGTATCTTTTTTTTCATTGTCGAAAAGTTAACGACTCTTTCTTTATTCTAAAATCGTATCACCTTTTGATAAACCGCAATGCACGGATTATGACTGCTGTTCAATGGCGGCGGAATCACCCAGACTTTCTGGGCAGGATTACCCTGCCAATATCTATCCAGCTCGATTATATCCGGTGTTTGAGCTGAGCGTTGTACCACTCGATATAATTGTCCCGTGTGGTCATCCACAATAGTATAACCGTCATTGATATATGACAGCTTGTCAGTCTCAGTGATTGTAAGTCTTTGGCTGGCAGTGGTTGTAACACCAACCTGCACAGGCGTCGGCATCAGGAAACCGCCGGGATATATAGTCTGACTGCCGCCTGACATTCTGCTGACAAAAACAGTTACCTGTACGAGTCTGTTTGTAGAGTCGGAACCGACCGCTCTGCAAAGGGCAGACCAATAATACTGCTTTGACGTTGATATTTTTGTTGACGGATATGCAAATTCATCTAATTCATCTGGTGAAATAGTATTTAATGACTCGAAAGGCACAAGTCGGTCAGCAGCAAGGTTTGGCTCTGCGGGATTAATTCCAAACAACCTAATTTTTGCAAATGCCTCATCAGCCACCACTGCTGCAGTTGTTTGTTCAGAAGATATCGTTGAAATAAAGACGCCTGCCAGAAATGTGCCGCTCACAAATGTCATCCCGATGGTTAATGTGGCGACAGCCAGCAAGACTTCTGTAAGCGAGAATCCTTTGTTGTTCCTGGTCAAGTTCATTGTATATCTTTACTATCTGTTGATAATTGTCCCTGTGTAGGGG
>CAZYWY010000349.1:0-2655 GCA_964651605.1 uncultured Pirellulales bacterium
CAGCTCTGTCTGTTCGATTTTTTCTGTTTCTGTCTGTACATCCGCAGCCTTTGAAGCATCCTTCTTTGCCTTTTTCCTTTTGATGCGAACTTTAGCCAGGTCCACTTTTTCAGACATCTCGACTGTCGTAACATTATCTCCCTCAGTGAACCATTCGCGAATAGTGGCTGCCAAACCAGCCGATATAACAGCCATATGGTTCTTTATGTCCAGACCTTCATCCTGACACTTCTGGACTATGGCAGAGCTTTTCACACCAAGTTCCTTGGCTAAAAGATATACCCTTGTTACAGACAAAAAAATCTCCAAATTACAGTTACTTACTCCGGGCTGATATTTTCCTGCAGATTTATTGTTCCTGCTCGTATTATTCAGCCTGCCGGGTTAATTGTTTCACAGCGGCCTTTTCCTTCTGCTCACCGGCCAGCTTTTCAGCCTCTTTGGCTGCCGCTTCGACAAGTTTCTGGGCAACTTCTGGTTTTATTTTCAACTCGTTAACAAGCGGTTCAACTCCGACATCATCCAAATCAGCAACTGATATGATTCCAAGCGCAATTAACTTGTCAACTATTGTCTCATTGAGTCCTTCAACTGTTTTAACACAGTTTGTCAGCCGTTCTATACCACGATTATATTCATCAGGTGTCAGAATATCTATGTCCCAGCTTGTCAGCCGGGCAGCCAGTCTGACATTCTGACCATGCTTGCCGATAGCCAGACTAAGCTGTTCCTCATCCACAACCACTGTTGCTTTGCCCAGTTCAAAGCAAAGTGCAATTTCACTGACTTTAGCCGGCATCAACGCATTGGCAACCAGAACCTGGGAAGATTCATTCCAGCGTACAATGTCTATCTTTTCTCCACCAAGTTCATCAACTATGTTCTTTATTCTGCTTCCCCGCACACCGACACACGCACCAACAGGGTCAACCTTGTCATCAAACGAGGCTACTGCGACTTTTGTCCTGTATCCAGCCTCACGGGCCAGAGCCCTTATTTCAATTATATTTTCATTTATCTCAGGCACTTCCAGCTCGAACAATCTGCGAATAAAGTTCGGATGGGTGCGTGAAAGGATAATTTTAACTTGATTCGAGGTTTCCTTCACATCAAGTATAAGACACCTGATTCTTTCACCTGTTCGATGGCTCTGCCCCATTATCTGTTCGCTTTTGGGCATAAAACCCTCGGTCACCCTGTCCAGGCTGATTACCAGAGTGCCACTTTCATAACGCACGACCGTACCGCTGACGATTTCACCTTTGCGCTGGACGAACTCAGAATATATGCTGTCTCTCTCGCCTGCTCGGATTTTCTGGATTATCACCTGCTTGGCTATCTGGGCAGGAATTCGACCGAGATGTTTTATATCAATTTGTACCTTATCCTTGAAGGCGGTGATTTGGCCGTTCTGCCGGTCGATATTCACAACGATATCACTGTTCGGCTCACCGAAATGCTTTTTCGCCGCCGAAACCATCGCTTCTTCTAGATCCGCGAATATCAACTCTTTGTCTATATTTTTGTCGCGGGCAATATTCTCCACGATTCTAAGCAATTCCTGATTCATTGCTGGCTTCCCAAATAAGGTAAAACGCACTTTTGCCTTTCAAACAGGCCAATATACAAAAAAAGGAAACCATCCAGGTTTCCCACTTCAGGTCACAAATTCAAGTCCCGTAAGGGATTGTCAAACCCAATAATCCCAACCTGTGACCAAAAACGAACAAAGGCTTTGGGTTCCCATAATTCAGGGTACCTTCAATCTCCTTCGTATTACATCATCTACCTCCGTTAAGGCTTTGGTTCCCACAAGCCGGGATACCCTTCATTTCGGGCAGTTCTTTCCGGCATAAAAAACCAGTTTTTAACCATCGTTCGTTTCCGAAGCAGTCCCTTCACTTCGTTTCCCAACCCTGAAGCAAAATACTAACTACTTAATAATAACCTTCTGTAGCGTACCATCACACCCGGTCGCTATTGTCATCAACATAACTTAACATTAAATATTTTATATACTTAATACCGCCCGTTCACTCTGTCAACAAAAACAGCACCACTGGGATTTTAATCCCAGTCATAGTACCCTTACAATTTCATATCAGAATAGCTATAATAATAACCAAAACTGTTAATAGCAACAATTTTTTATGTAAATTAAATATTTTTTAGGGCAACTTTGCTGAGGCAGTAAAATTACTGTATTTTTTGCCCAGGCGTCGCACCGGTATCGGCACTAAGCATAAAAATATCCTTTCCGCCCGGCCCTGCGGCCAAAATCATACCTTCCGACAATCCAAATTTCATCTGCCGGGGCTTGAGATTGGCAAAATATACAACAATTTTACCCTGCAAATCCTCCGGTTTGTACGCATTGGCTATGCCGGCCAATACAGTTCTTTCCAGTCCGCCAACATCTAAAACGAGCTTCAGCAGCTTGTCAGCTCCGGCGACTTTTTCAGCGGTTTTGACCTGAGCGATACGAAGGTCGATTTTGGCAAAATCATCGATTGTGCATTCCGGCTTGAACGGCTCTGCGGTTACCACCGGCGCCGGCTTAACTGCCTGGCTATCTTTGCTTTCCTCTATCATAGAATCTACCTTTTCCTGCTCAATCCTTTCTACTAATCGTACATAATTGTTTATTTTGTGATT
>CAZYWY010000350.1:0-983 GCA_964651605.1 uncultured Pirellulales bacterium
ATAACCTTTTTATAATTCGTCTCTCGTCGTTCGTTCCTCGTTGCTCGTTCTTCGCCTTTGCTCTGAAGATTGTAAATCGCCGCAAAAAACTGCCCCCTTTTCGCATCGAGAATTGGAGCAATTCTGTTAATTGGATTATTTCTTTCCTGCTGCAAATAATCGATTACGTTCTCTGCTATCACATCAAGCGTATCTACCGCCACAATTTTGACATCGCAGGCAAAACACATCATTTTGGCCAAAGTAACTGCTATGCGCAGACCCGTAAAACTGCCTGGTCCTGCTGATATATACATCTGCTCAATATCGTGAGGCTTTTGTCCGACTGTATCCAGCAAACTCCGAATCGCAGGAAAAAGCTCTATGCTATGCCTCATCGCGGCGGAAAAGGTTATTTCAGCTATTAAATTACATCCCGACGCAATTGCGACAGAACCAATTCTGCTGGACGTTTCAACGGATAAAATCAGCGGACATTGCGTATCTTCATCCATATTACCATTATGCATTTACCGCATAACCCATATCTTAACATTAAAAGCCCAACAAAAAAGTATATATTTTATTCACGTTTTATCTGTTTTTCTTTATTTCCATACTAAAATATTTGATATTATAGGCCAGAGATACGTAAAGCAAATTTTTCTCTTGCAAAAAAATTTATTTTGATTAAACTAAATTATTATAAGTCCGGTCTTTTCTTAAAACTGGAGGTTGTAAATAGTAACAAGAAATCGTTGATTTTTTCCAACGTGGGTGATATTTTTGGCAGGAGGTTAATTTTGAGCAAGCCAAGTTCTATGACCAAATTCCATAACAGGTACTCCCTGTTCGTTGCGCTGGTGTTATTGTTATTTGCAATACTAACTCCAGCGGCTCAAACAAAGGCAGAAACTTCTACAAAAGCCGATGAAACAATTCACCAGATAGTTATCAACTATCTGCAAACCGGAAAGCAGGCATATCAAAAAGGTCTTTTTGAG
>CAZYWY010000350.1:993-2631 GCA_964651605.1 uncultured Pirellulales bacterium
ACCGGCAATATCTGACCGCTTCCGAAAGCACCGAGCTGGCAACCCTTACAGAACAAAACCAGAAAGCCGGCGCAAAGCAGGCAACAGATACATTCCGCTCGGCAGAGCAGTTGTACAATCAGAAGCAGTTCTCGCAGGCTAAAATAAAGCTCGACAGCATCAAAAATAACAAGTTTCTGAATAAGGGCGAGCTTGCCAAATCAACTTTGATGCTCAGTCAGATTGAACAGCAGGCAACGGCTCAAACAACAGCCGCAGTCAGTAGAAACACTGCGCCGACACTTGATACCGCTCCATTTGCGGTTATATCCCCCCAGATGCTAAGTGACACTGAAAGCAACCAGCCGGCTATTACGACTAATAGTCAGGACAGCTCACTCGAAGCAACCAACGCAAGAAGAGCAAGAGTACGAAGTCTCACCAAGGCGGTTGTAGCTGATGCAGAAACTAAAGCCAATAGTTACAACGACCAGGGTCGATTCGACCTGGCTAAAAACTCAATCGCATTGGCGCTGGCTACCGTCGAAGAGAACCAGGCATATCTCGGAAAGGAACTTTATGAGCAGTATAAGACGCAGTTGAACATACTAAACCAGCAGATAACGGAGAAAGAAAAGAAACAAATCCAGCAGAAAGAGCAGGTTGCAAAAACCGCTGCCACACAGGACCAGCAGAAGCTCCAGACGCAAATGGAAGTAGACAGGAAGAAAAGAATAGATGAGCTGATGAAAAACGCTCTGGAATATCAGAAACAGCAGGAATACGAGGCAGCCCTCGGTCAGCTCGACAATCTGCTGGCGATTGACCGGCATAATAATCAGGCACTTATTCTTAAAAGCAGCCTGGAGGATATGATTTACTTCCGCCAACAAACAGATATTGCCAAAGAAGCTGCAAAACAAAAGGCGGAACTACTGCTGCGAACCGATGAGGCCTCGATTACTTATGCAGAGGAGCTGGTCTTTCCCAAAAACTGGCGAGAGATCATCTCAAGACCTACCAGACAGCCTGACAAACCGGTCGGACTGGATCCTGTTGATGAAGCAGTATATGAACAACTTGACGAGTTTAAGGACTTCTCGAAATTAAAACCGGATATGACTGTTGAGGAAGTCCTGAACCTGATAAAAAACATAGTTGAGCCGCCTTTGCAAATTCAGCCTAACTGGAAAGATTTACGGGATATGGCCTCAATCACTCCAACCACAGCGGCTGAGATGGACCCGGCGACATCAATCAAAGTAGGCAAGGCACTGGATAGCCTTATGGCAGGCCTGTCAACCGAGTTGGTTAAAATAGGCTATTTCGTAGATGAGGGAATGATAAAAATCGCCACTGTGGATACACTTCTTTTGCGGACGCCCTCGGGTCCCGTCAAGTTGGATCAGCGCGTCTATGACATCTCCGACCTTGTCGCTCCAACAGCAGTCTCTGGTAATATGGGCAACCAAATGTACGGCAATCAAATGTACGGCAACATGTATGGCAATAACATGTATGGCAATATGTACGGCCAAGGTAATATGTACGGCCAAAATATGTACGGCCAAGGTAATATGTACGGCCAAAATATGTACGGCCAGGGTAATATGTACGGCCAAAATATGTACGGCCAGGGTAATATGTACGGCCAAAATA
>CAZYWY010000351.1:0-2627 GCA_964651605.1 uncultured Pirellulales bacterium
CTGCCTCGCATTTCAATCCTGCCCTTATCAGGCTTTATAAGGCCGTTGAGCATCCGCAGCAGCGTCGTCTTGCCCGCTCCGTTTCGGCCGATTAGGCCAAGACATTCGCCACGCCGAAGCTCGAAAGAGACGTCATTCACCGCCCAGAACTCATCTTTTCGCAAATGGTCGTGATTTCGACTGCCGCCCAAAGCTTCAGAAGTCAGGTCTTTCATACCGTACCAGAGTGACTTTTTCAGACTTCGGCAGAATTTTTTTGAAATGTTTTCGACTTTGACTAATACGTCGTCGGCCATAATTAACTACCCATTCGCTCCACCAAAATAGGCATCGCCAGGCGGTAAAGAATCCAGCCGGCAAATAAAAGGAGCAACGTAACAAGAAAGACACAAACAGAAGGAACGAGCTGACTTGTCGCACCGACAGTCAGCCATTCTCTTGCAGTAACAATCAGCGGGCTTACCGGATTTATTTTCGTAATTATGGCCAGCATTCCCGTCGAAGGAGGCGAATAAACTACCGGTGTGAAAAACATCAAAAATGACAGGGCCATTGTAAGTGCCTGGCCAATATCTGTGTAAAGCAGACCAACCGGAGTCAGAATTATTCCGAGCATAAATCCAAGACAGAGGATAGCCAGTACTGCCGCCAATGCCAACGGTGTTGTTACAGGCGGTGCGATTCGATAATAAATATAAACACCTGCCAGCAACACCAGCCGAATCGCAAAATTAAACAGCACCTCCAGAATCCCCGATAGCAGAATCGCCTCGCGCGGGAAATTTATTTTTGCCAGCATCGATTTTGCTGCTGTTACAGTTTTAATTGGGCTGTTGACCGCATCCGCAAAGACCTGCCAAAGCAGTGTGCCAATCATAACATAAGCCGGGTATGGAATGGCGATTTCACCGGTTGCGATAACTCCGCTGCGATTCAGCAAAACGAAAGTTAATGTTCCTACAATCGGCGGCAGGAACGCCCATACATAACCAAGCATACTCTGCCGATAACGTGCACTAATATCGCGTACGAAAAGACGCCATGCCAACTCGCGGCAAGCTAAAAGGTCCTTGAACATTTCGGTGACCAGTCGGCCTGGATGACGAATCGCAGATTCGGGCGTGTAAATCGTAATTTGTTGCTTAGGCATCAATTAAAAATCTATGATACGGCGCACTGCGTCCCTGTCGGTTACATCAGACAAATTGATGTAACTGTTTTATTATAAAGCACTTATATCAATATAAAATATAAAGCACAGCCTACATTTGGCTGTATTATTTACCTGTAAAAACTCACCGTTCAAAATCGCCCAACTGCTGCAATTTTGCCGTTTTCATCAGGTAATAAATCGAGTATTCTTTCAGCTACGTCTTTAGCCAGTGCCATTACCGAGCTTTCCGACACCGAGCTGATTTGAACCTGCGCCGCATAACGGGCAGGGTTCCGGGTCAGATTAAACCCTCTGTGCAAAATACCGCTGAAACTACTCTGGCTGGTAACAAGGCGTCCGTTCACAACAAAAAAATTCAGGACTACTGTCTGGTCATACGCTGCAGCGGGCTTGTGAAACCTGTGAATCAGGCAATCAATCTGACGCCCCTGCAGTGTGGTAAATTTCGCTTTTTCCGTACCGTCGGCAATCCAGCCGTTCCCTGGGTAACAAATCTGAGGCTGATGCCCCAGCATACCTCCAGGCCGAGATGCACAATATACGACATATAAATCTGCCCAGCTCTGGGTTATGTTATTAACGTACCTACGGCTGATGTAATCATCCGCAAAGTTTTTATTCATATACTCACGGGTAGTTGTCGGTATCTCCAGCTCTGTGCTGGTCCAGTTGCCAATTTCAGTTGCAATACTGCCAAGTGCAACAGGCAAGTTGATGGCAGTATTAGCGGTAACAGACGCTACAACACGATATGTCAAGCCTGCAGCTACCAACAACACGACAGCTAAAATGCTCGCAGGCCATACAGACAAGGCGTGCTTTGCCGAGCGTATAAGAAAAAAAATGCCCGCAGGCTCCAGCAGGTTATTGTCTTTTATCAACTGCATCTGTCGTTTGAACTCCAGAACACAAGTAAAAACGCAAATTACCTGGCAACAGTATCTCTTGGCGATATCAAACAAGGACCCCGATTCCGTGGGAAAATCTACTATATGATATCGCTATTTATAATTCCTAATCGGCTTTTTGTCAATATACCATTTGCAAATAGCCAATATGGGAAACTTAGGCAAATAGAAATGCTGTAATACCTATAATATATTGGTAATATGGGGTATTATGTGGCGTGATATAAATTTTGAGTTTTATATATTTCTGTTCTTAGGCTATAGTCGTCCTATAATATCGACCTTGCACAAAAATATGCGATTTTGTGCTTATTTCAAAGCAGCCCCCGGCAAGTTGTTATTTGCCGTGTAAAAAAGCATCAGCCAACTGCCAAAAACTATTTGGTGCAGGAGTATAGACATCAGGATGAAATATGCCGAGCTTTGTTAATTCCTCTATATGCTCATTAAGAGATTTAGTGGTGCGATTATCCTGCCTGCGGATTAACGACCTCTTAATACGTATTGCCTGGGTTACTATCCCACACACTTTGTCGTCATATTTC
>CAZYWY010000352.1:0-2602 GCA_964651605.1 uncultured Pirellulales bacterium
AGCGATTCATTTGTCGTTCTTTTATAAATCTATCAATACCTTTTTTTGTATTATACTGATATATTCTTTCGCAGAGGACTCATCTTTGGCCTCAACGATGAACCTGACTACCGGCTCGGTATTGCTTGGCCGAATATGAACCCAGTCACCATTCGGAAAATCAAACCGGCAGCTATCTGTGGTATTGAGCTTTGCGTTGCTGAAAGTTTTTTTCGCCTGCTCCAGAATCCGGCCTGCCCTGCCCGGTTCGACGGCAAATTTTTCCTTCAGCATATAATAACCGCCGATTTCGCCGACAAGCTGGCTGATTGTTTTTCCGGTCTCGGCCATCATTTGCAGCACAAGGGCGATTCCAACAAGGCTGTCACGGACGGGACCGACCCGCAAATCAATCACGCCGCCGTTACCTTCGCCTCCGATGATACAGTCATTTTTTAGCATCGCTCCTGCCACATTGGCCTCGCCGACCGCCGTGCGGATTACACTGCCGCCGGCTTTTTCGGCTATGTCATCGAGCATCCGTGATGTCGAAAGATTGGTCGCTGCAACACCGGTCTTTTTGCTGAAGATGTATTTTGCCGCCAGTGCCAGGCTGTATTCCTCGCCTATATATCGACCAGTTTCATCCACAATAGCGAGCCGGTCCGCATCTGGGTCCTGAGCGAAACCTGCCTGAGCGGATTTACTCTTTACCACGCTGCAAAAATCTGCGAGATTTTCAGCGGTCGGCTCAGGTGTATGCGCGAACAGCCCCGATGGTTCGTAGTTAATTGCCGAGACTTCGCAGCCCAGCTCGTTCAGCAATTTAGTGGTAATTCGTCCGCCGGCGCCGTTGACGCTGTCGAAAGCCACATTAAATTTTTTGCCGGCTATTAAATCCTTATCGACAATAGCCATTACCTTCGATAAATGCCTGCCGTCGGCCTGATTGTCCGATGTTACTTTGCCGATGTGCAACTGGTCCGCATAAGAAAACTTTTTATCGAAGAAATACCGCTTGATTTGTTCTGCCGCTTCGGGCGGCGGGGCAATACCCTCATCCAGCAGCAGTTTTATCCCGTTATATTCGACCCCGTTGTGCGAGGCTGTTATAACAACTCCCCCACAACAACCAAGCTCCCGCAGGCTTATTCCCACACAGGGCGTGGTTACAAGCCCCAGGTCGATAACATCAACCCCGACGGCAGCCAGACCGGCTGTTACAGCGGACTTCAACATCTGGCCGCTCGGACGGGAATCCATCCCAATACACACCGACAGATTGGGGTTTGTGAATTTGTCCTTCAGATATGAGCCGAATGCACAACCATACTCAAGGGCAATCGAAGCGGTAAGGTTTGCGCCGACGATGCCTCTCATACCGCTTACACTTATTATCAATTGTTCAGCCATAACATACGTATCTCGTATCTCGTATCTCGTATTTCGAGATACGAGCGACATGAGACGAACTACGAAAACTAGTCGAGCTTGCAGACGTAAAGTTGATTTACGAAGTCCAGTTTTTCAAGCTCTTCGATGGCTTCTGTTTCCGGCTGTTTATCCAGGCTGACCGCCAGTACAGCCTTTTGTTCAGCCGGTTTCTGTCCCACACCCATCGTGTTTATGTTGATACCGTGCTTGCCGCAGACTGTGCCGACCGCACCTATGACGCCGGGCTTGTCATCGTTGAATATAACAAGAACAGTCCCCTGCGGTGTAACTTCTATATTAAAACCGTCGATTTCAATTATTCTCAGCAGTGTCCCGCCGAAAACCGAGCCTGTTACCTTGCGTGTTATTTTGTCGGTTGTAACTGTGGCGCTGAAGCTGGAGACAACATCCTTGACATCAGGGTTCTTCGTCTGGTCTATGCTGATTCCGCGCTCTTTGGCCAGAACGGGCGTGTTGACAATATTCAGCGGCATATCGAAATGCTTCTGCAGAAGGCCTATTGAAAAATTCAGAGTAATCGGCTCGACGACCTGCTCGGTTATGGCGCCTCGATACTGCACCGAAACACTCCTGATTTGGCCTGGTGCAATTGTGCTTATAACTACGCCGATGCGCTTGGCAAGCTCGGCGTACCGGCTTACAATCGGCGGAACCGCACCGCTGGTCGATGGTGCGTTCAGGGCATTTCTGATGGGACCGCCTTTGATGGCATCGACAAGGATTTGAGCAGCCTCAACGGCAACTTCTATCTGAGCCTCCTCAGTGCTTGCGCCCAGGTGCGGCGTTACAATGCAGTTGTTAAACTCGCCGAAACGTTTGTCTTCGGGCGGCTCCTTGGGAAATACGTCCAGCGCAGCCCCGGCGATTCGCTTACGGGCAAGCGCATCGTAAAGAGCTTCTTCATTGATGATGCCGCCTCGTGCACAGTTAATCAGCCGAACGGTCGGCTTCATCATTTCGATTTGCTCTTTGCCGATGAGATTAAGCGTCTGCTCATTTTTCGGCACGTGAACGCTGATAAAATCAGACTCTTTGAAAACTCGCTCGATTTCGCCGGTTACCTCCAGCCCCTGCTTTTCAGCTTCGGGCGGTGCGGCAAACGGGTCATAGCCCAGGACTTTCATATTGAAACCCTTAGCCATTTGCGCCACTGCCATACCGATTCTGC
>CAZYWY010000353.1:0-2602 GCA_964651605.1 uncultured Pirellulales bacterium
AAGCCAATTCAAAGCCAATTAAACCCAATTTAAAGCCAAAACAAAGCCAATTCAAAGCCAATTTTAACGGCTAAATTGGCTTTGCCATCCCTTTGCCGTTGGGCATCCCTCACGGGAGCCGGAGTATCCGATGGAGGATTTTATGACCCCCCTGTCGCTGCATCACTGCATTTCCCAGCCTCCGCCGAGCGATTCATACAATGAGACCAGGCTAATTGCAGTTGCCTCCTGCAAATAGCAAACATTTCATTTGACGTTACTTAATTGTTTGACTGGTCGGCCAAGTACCGCTAAAATCTGGCTTTCATAAATAGAAATGAGGTTTAATATGTCGATTAAATTGCAATTTCTTGGAGCAGTACAGAATGTAACCGGCTCGCGCCACTTACTATCGGCCAATGGCACAAAAATTCTTGTTGATTGCGGGCTATATCAGGAAAGGCACTTTCTCGAAAGAAACTGGGAAAAATTTACTGTCGCCCCAGGCAGCATAAATGCCGTGCTGCTGACGCACGCCCATTTGGACCACTGCGGGCTTTTACCAAGACTGGTTAAGGAAGGATTCAAGGGGAAAATATATTGCACTGCTGCAACGGCTGAGATTGCCCAAATCATCCTTATGGATTCTGCCAAGCTGCAGGAAGAAGACGCCGAATTCAAGCGCAAAAGACACCGAAAAGAGGGAAGGGAAGGCCCATATCCAGAGGTCCCACTTTATACAACCGCTGACGCACAGGCCTGTTTTTCCCGATTTCAGACAGTCGAATATAAACAGTCCGTCGAGATTGCACCCGGTGTGGAAGCGAGATTTTGTGAGGCCGGCCATGTGCTTGGCTCTTCGATAATTAAGGTCAAAGTAAATAATAACGGACAGAGCAGGTCTGTATTATTTACAGGCGACCTGGGCAGACCAAACAGGCCCATCGTCAAAGACCCTGCAATAGTGGATGAAGCTGACTATATTCTCATCGAATCGACTTACGGCGACCGAATACACGAGCCGCCCCAGAATATAAGCAAAAAAATCGCAGAGGTAATCAACTCAACCAAAAAAGCCGGCGGCAACATTATAGTACCCAGCTTTGCTCTGGAGCGTTCTCAAGAGATTTTATACTATCTCAATGAACTGCTGCTGGCCGATGCCATACCGCATCTAATGGTCTTTCTGGATAGCCCGATGGCTGCGGCTATAACCAAAGTCTTCCGCAAACACCGTGAATTATATGACGAACAGATGAATGAAATGCTCAAAAACCACGGCTCCCCCTTCAATTTCCCCGGCTTGAAATTCATAGAGACAACCGAGCAATCCAAAACCATCAACCATATAAAAGGGACTATTATAGTTATAGCTGGTTCGGGAATGTGTACAGGCGGGAGGATAAAACACCATCTGGTGAATAATATCTCCAGACCTGAAAGCACAATTATGTTTGTGGGTTACCAGGCAAACGGCACTTTGGGCAGGCAAATTGTAGATGGTGGAAAGCAGGTCAGAATCCTTGGCCAGCAATATCCGGTTAAAGCTCAAATAGCAACAATTCATGGCTTTTCAGCTCATGCAGACAAAAACGAGCTTTTAGCCTGGCTGGAACAACTGAAAAAGCCTCCTAAAAAAATATTCGTAGTACACGGCGAGCCTGAGAGTGCAAATAGTTTTGCTGATTTTATCAGAGAAAAAACCGGCTGGCAAACTAACGTCCCGACCTTTCAGGATGAAATTATTCTTGATTAGCTCTGAGTATTATCCTGATAAACAGGAGTTGTTTTTTTCTTCTTCGAAAACCGGCTCAGGAGTATTCCCAGTTCATATAACAGATACATCGGACCTGCCAGTGCAAATAAGGACAGAGGGTCACTTCCTGGTATCGCAGCAGATGCCAGTATAACTATCACAAGCACAACGTATTTCCGAATTCCCTTTAAGGTTTGAACAGAAACAAGACCTGTTTTCTCCAAAAAGAAAATGGCTATCGGAGTTTGAAAGGCCAGGCCGAAAACCAGCATCATTGTACCAATAAAAGACACATACCGCGGAAAGGAAAAATTGGAGCTGACGTTAAGAAGCTTTTCATTGAACAATACAAAATAACGCAGCGTAAGAGGGGCAATTATAAAGGTAAAAAATAAAGCGCCTATTATAAATAATGCCGACGAGAAAGGCACCGCCAGATAAACATAACGTCTTTCATTGGGATACAGACCTGCGGAAATAAACTTCCATAACTGATAAAAAATCCACGGTGAAGATATAACTATGGCTGCAACTACCGCTATTTGCATATAACTTATAATACCGTCGGCAGGACCTATACTCTGCATACGTGCATCAGGTCCCATTACCTTGAGGTAAGGCCTTTCAATAAACTTTATTATGAACAAGGAGTTTTGGTCAATATACCAGGTCATGAGATGAACAAGCCAAGTGACAAACACAGAATAAGCGCAATAATAAAACCAATTATAGCGAGAATAAGCCTGGTGCGCAGTTCCTCAAGATGGTCGCCAAGGCTCATTGATATGTTATTCGGATTGTCCGGCAGTTTTTTAGCCATTTTCAGACAAAACGGACACTTTATTTTACCAAATAAAGCAAAGATTC
>CAZYWY010000354.1:0-2586 GCA_964651605.1 uncultured Pirellulales bacterium
AATTTTGTAAGCGTTCACGGGAAAACCGCATTTACGTCATTGCGAACGCAGTGAAGCAATCTCAAATCGCCCGTTTTTAAGATTGCCACGGCCTTTCAGGCCTCGCAATGACACAAAAACGCCTTATTTTCTGTGTGAACGGTTACAAAATTTTCGATTTTGTTCGTGATTTTCCGACCGAAATGTCAATCGAAAAATTGGCTCTGTGGATTATACCTTGGCAGGTACGTTTTTTGATTTGGCACCGAGAGTTTGTATTACGGCTTTTATTTTGCCTGCTTGTGTCTTTTTGCTCACTTTATCGACGGACAAGCCGCCTATGGAGCGCAATTTACTGTATCTGGCAGCGAGCAAGTCCTCAATCTTGATGCGTTTTAGTTCCTGCAGGGTTCTGATTATGTAGTTCTCGACATTATAGACAGTATCGTGCAAATTGCGGTGTGCGCCGCCGAGAGGTTCAGATATAATATGGTCAACCAGATGCAGCTTATACAGCTCCCTGCTGGTCAGCTTGAGGGCTTCTGCCGCCTGGGGCGCCTGTGAGCCATCGCGCCAGAGAATTGCAGCACAGCCTTCCGGCGATATTACCGAATAATATGCGAATTCAAGCATTGCCAACCTGTCGCCGACGCCGATTCCCAAAGCACCGCCTGAGCCGCCCTCGCCGATTACAACACAGATAATCGGCACTCGCAACTGGGACATCGCAGCCAGATTAACCGCAATGGCCTGTGCCTGTCCGCGTTCTTCTGCGCCGACGCCGGGATAAGCGCCTGGTGTGTCGATGAGTGTAACAATCGGGATGCCGAATTTCTCGGCTAATTTCATCTTGGCAAGCGCCTTGCGATAGCCCTCCGGGTTTGGGCAGCCGAAATTGCAGGCAATTTTCTGCTTGATGTTTCTGCCTTTGTTCTGGCCTATGAGCATCACTCTTTCTCTGCCGATTTGGCCCAGGCCGGTGATAATTGCACGGTCATCGCCGAAGCACCTGTCGCCGTGAATTTCTCGAAAATCCTTCACCATCAGTTCAAGATAATCGCAGCAAAGCGGTCTCTTGGGATGGCGGGCTACCTGCACGGTCTGCCAGGCGGTCAGCTTCGAATAAATTCGTTTTAGCTCAGCGACTTGCTGCCGCTGGAGCTGGCGAATTTCAGATGAGTAATCTATGCCTTTGGCACTGCTGAGTTTGCGCAGCTCGCTCATCTGCGAATCGATTTCCGCCGCTTTTTGCTCAAAGTCAAGATAGGCTGCGGAATCCTGGCTGAAAGCTCCGGAGTCGGAACTGACAGCTTGTGTCTTGTCTATGGTTTGCTGTGCTGCCATTTTGCCGTGCATAATTTATATTGTGCCGTGCGGACAAAATAGAACAAAAAACCGCAGGCTGTAATACTATCAATTTTCAAAAGTGGTATTTTAACATTCTGATGCCTCAGTATAAAGAAAAAAATTGACTTTATGCAGAAAATAGCGTACAGCGTATATAGTTTTGAGTTTTAAGTTCTTAGTACTAAGTTACAACTAAAAACTTAACACTCAAAATTCATAACTCCTTTTAGTACGCTAATTAAGGTCTTTATTCTGAAGGATTTAAAGCAAATAACAGTCATAGGTCTGGGGCTGCTGGGTGGTTCCATATCAGCCGGCATTCTGCGTTGTTTTCCTACTGTAAAAGTTATCGGTTATGCCCACCGCCAATCCACCCGGGCAAAAGCAGCTGAACTGGCGATAGCAAGTGAAATCGCTGATTCTCTGCCGAATAGTGTCCGTCAGGCCGATATTGTCATACTGGCAACGCCGATAAGCACTTTTAAGGAGATTTTCGAGCAAATCAGTCCCGCCCTGCCCGCCGGTTGTATTGTTACCGATGTCGGCTCGACAAAAGTCCTGCCCCACCGCTGGGCACAGGCCAGGCTGCCCGATACAGTTCACTATGTCGGCTCTCATCCAATCGCAGGCGCAGAGCAAAGAGGAGTAGATTTCGCCAGGGACGACCTGCTCGACAAGGCAGTCTGCATCCTGACAACGACGAAAAAAACCGACCCGCAGGCGGTAGAGGTGCTTGAGAATTTCTGGACCAGGCTGGGTTGTTCAGTCAGACTGATGGCCCCTGCTGAACACGACAGAATCCTTGCCAATGTAAGCCATCTGCCGCATATCGCAGCGGCTTCGCTGGTAAATGCCACCAGCACCAGCCACATCAACTTTGCGGGTAAGGGATTTTTGGATACAACACGCGTAGCATCGGGCCCGGCTAATGTATGGACGGATGTCCTGATGAGCAATACACAAAATATTACCTCCGGCCTGGACAGGCTTATTGCGGAGCTGCAAAAATTTAAAGAAGCTGCCCAAAGCAGCAATAGAAAGCAAATAAAAAAAATGCTGGATAAAGCGCGGAACAAACGTGCCGGGCTGATTGAATACAAAATCAAACAAAAGGAAATAATATAGTGAGACAATGGCGTTTTGAGGTTTTTAACAAGGCCGGCTTCTTCGATGTCGCCGGCAAGGCTGTGCTGGAACAAATCAATGAACTTGGAATTAACACCGTTGAGGCTGTCCAGTCGGCAAAGGTCTATCTTATAC
>CAZYWY010000355.1:0-2572 GCA_964651605.1 uncultured Pirellulales bacterium
AAGCGCACAGCAACATAGAGTATACTTGTATTATCGGTTGTTTCACAGAGTTTTTTTAGTCTTTTGGGTATCTGCTCAGGCCTTACCGGGTGTCTCTTGCTGGGCGCCTTCATCCTCCTGTTCGACTGGTGTGGATATCTTATACCCACCGTCGAGCCACGCACCGAGGTCAATCAGTCTGCATCGTTCCGAACAGAAGGGGAAAAATTGGACCGAATCGGCATCCTGGGACTCTGGTGCCTTTATACGTCTTTTACAGGTGGGGCATCTGTAAATCATAGGAATTTATGACAAATTACTGCGGTTCGCCGGGGGCCAAACCGTTTTCAATCATCCTTGCGTATTCAACTGAATATCTTGCCCAGGGCCTGGCTTCGAGCCGTGCCCTGCCGATTCTCTTGCCCGTACCGAGGCAAATACCATATGTACCCTGATTGATACGGTCAAGGGCCTCGTCTATTTGCTGCAGTAGTTTTCTTTCACCTTCCATCAGATCCAAAGCCAGTTCCTGTTGATAGGTGTCCGTTCCAATATCAGCCATATGAATCGGCATTGCGGACAGGTCTCCGGCAGCGTCAATCCGCGAATTCTTCAGCGCCTCGTCGTGCATCTCGTTGACGTCACCGATTATATCACGACGCTTGGCGAGCAGCAATTCCTTGAAATGCTCGAGGTTTTTAGCGGAAATCTTTTTATTGTTTCCGCCGTTAGCATCGTCTTTTTTATTATTGGTGCCTGTCACTTTCACCCTTGCCTCTGATATTACCTAAAGTTACACATCTGTCGAAACCAGTATTATACCAAATTAACTGCGTTAGATTAATTTCTTCTTTACAGCAAACCCAACCATCAGGCCAGGCAGCAGATATAATGGCCGATTTATTTGGCGGTATGGTCTTAAGGCTTTGTCTGTTAAGGGCTTGTGTAAAATATTATAGGTCGTTGTTCGGAGAATATTTTGAGGTAAATCTAAGGATTTTTGTGGGCTTGGCCGTCCTGTGGATTGCTTTTTGAGAATTTGCCAAGAGGCAGAAAAAATTTTTCTTTTTCGACCATACCCTCGAATGCTGTCACATTGAATACATCTTCGATTCGCTCGCGAGTGAAGACTTCATTAATGTCGCCGAGATGATAAGTTTTGTCTGATATGAGTAAGGCCTTGTCGCAATATTGTATTGCAAGATTGATATCGTGAGTTACCGCAATAATCGTTTTGTTCGTTTGATTCTGGACCTCTTTGAGCAGGTCGTAAATACCTACCTGGTGTTTGAAGTCAAGAAAGCTCGTGGGTTCATCCAGCAGCAGTATGGGGCTTTGCTGCGCCAGGGCTCTGGCAATAAATACCCGCTGCCTTTCGCCTCCGCTGAGCTGACGTATCGGCCGGGATTCGAAGCGGCAGGTATCGGTCATCTCCAGCGCCTGTACTATTATTTCTCTGTCACTTTCAGACTCGAAGCCGAATGTTGACATATACGGTGTTCGTGCCATTGCCACAATTTCGGCTGCAGTGAAGTCGAACGCAGGGACAAATTCCTGCCGAACCACAGCTACCTTACGCGCCAGAGCCTTGACTGAATATGACTGTATATTCACCCCGTCTATCCGGATTTGCCCGTTCTGAGGCCGCAGCAGGCCGCATATAAGATTCAGCAGGGTGCTTTTGCCTGCCCCGTTCGGGCCTGCTACGGCAAGAAACTGACCCCTCTGGACTGTAAAGCTCATATCCTGCAGGACAATCTGCGGTCCGTATGCAAAACTCACGTTTTCGATCTCTACAGGCAGGCTCATTTTACCCAGCCGACCTTTCTGTTGTACCTGGCCAGTAATATCAGGAAAAACGGTCCTCCGGTAATCGCCGTTATTATTCCGACCGGAAGCTGTGCCGGTGCTATGACCGTCCTGGCTAAAGTATCTGCGACCGCCAGCAAAGCCGCACCGCTGATTGCGCTGAGCGGCAGAAGCTGGCGATGGTCCGGCCCGAAGATAAGCCTTACGCCGTGAGGGACAATCAGACCGACGAATCCAATTAAACCGCTCAGACTGACCGCGACGGATGTTACAAAAGCAGACAGGGCAAATGCAATCAAATTGGTCCTTGCTGTTGCTACACCAAGACTCTGTGCTTCGGTTCGTCCTAATGTCAAAACGTTCAATCTCTGCGCTATGCTGTATAAACCGACAAGACCGAATAAAATTGCTGCGGCACTGGCGCCGATAACCGCAAGGCTTTTCTCTGTAATACTTCCCATCAGCCACAACCAGATTTCACGAAGCTGATAACTCCTGGCAATCTGAGTCAAAAACATAATCAGGGCCGAAAAGAAGGCGTTTACTACAACACCTGCCAGCAGCAGCGACGTGGCCGACGAACGGCCGGCTGCAAAATGACCGATGAACCAGACAAGCCAGACGGTTCCGAAAGCACCGACAAAAGCGAAAACACCGACTGATACACCCGCCCAACTGCCAAGAAAAGAAGCAAGCATTATTGCCAGCGCTCCGCCTAATCCTGCCCCGCTGGATATCCCGAGTATATACGGATCGGCAAGTGGATTTCGCAGTATAGCCTGGA
>CAZYWY010000356.1:0-2571 GCA_964651605.1 uncultured Pirellulales bacterium
CTGCGAAGCGATGAACCATGCCCGGCAGATTTCGACGAAATTGGTCTGCTTTGCCGGGGTTGCGGGAGCTGTGTCATTGACGAACTTAAACGCCAGGCTGAACAGCTCGGCTATATCGTATTGATTGCCGAGGGTTCGCCGGTTGTAATGTCCCTGATTGAAACCGGCCAGATTGAAGCAGTTGTAGGCATCAGTTGTCTGTCTGTGCTGGAGGAGGTTTTCCCGTATATGGAAGCCGGTGCTGTTCCGGGCATTGCAATCCCCCTGCTGTATGACGGCTGCAAAAATACGAGTGTCGATATTAACTGGGTGCTGGATGCTATTTACATTACCGCTGAGGATAAAAGCCAGAGACTTAATCTGGATGCACTTCATAATCAGGTAAATGAATGGTTCACGCAGGAATCTCTTGCGGCTCTTTTCGGTCATAAATCCTTCGACCAGACAGAGCGTCTTGCGCTCGACTGGCTCGGTAAGGCGGGAAAACGCTGGCGGCCATTTCTGGCTGTCTGCACTTATAAAGCCCTCGCTATGGACAAACAGTCAATCTCCCTTGACGATTTGAAAAAAATAGCCGTTGCAATCGAGTGCTTTCATAAGGCTTCACTTGTCCACGATGATATTGAAGACGGAGATAAAGTCAGGTACGATGAGAAAACACTGCACGAAGAATATGGAGTGCCTTTAGCCTTAAATACAGGCGATTATCTCCTCGGACAGGGTTACCGCCTGTTGACGGAGCTGCAAATAGACTCCGATAAAAAGACTGCGCTGATTCAGGCTGCCTGCGAGGGACATTGTAATTTGTGCCTTGGCCAGGGAATGGAACTTTTCTGGCTGCGCAACCGAAAGCCGTTGTCGATAGATGAAGTGCTTGAGATTTTCAGCAAAAAAACAGCACCGGCATTTGAAGTTGCCCTAAAAATGGGAGCAATCATCGCCGGTTACGGCCGGGAACTGAACGATGTCTTACAGGATTACAGTAAGTCACTGGGAATAGCTTATCAGATACGTGATGATTTGGACGACCTTATTTCGACTTCAACGACAAACTATCGCCTGTGTAACCGTCCTTCAATTCTTATGGCCCTTGCATACAACATAGCTACCGGCAGCAGCAAAAGTACTCTCGAAAAAGTCTGGAATGCTCCTGTCAAATCCCAACCTCAGATGGAAGAAATCCTGAAAATATTCGAAGAATATGAAATTGAAAAGCGGGCGATGAAACTGAATGAATCTTATAAATCCAAAGCTGTCGGCTCGCTTATTCCGATTAAAAACATCAATCTCAAGGGCCTTCTAAGACGTGTACTAAGCAAAATATTCAACGATTTTGAAAATATGGGTTGCTGTGATGACCATCAGATTAGAAATGCACTGCGCCGCAGGCAGAGCGAAAAATCTTCTGGGTGACTCAACTGATAAGGTTATTGAATTTGTCTGCGGGCAGCTCAACCGTGATGGCGGCTTCAAGTCAAGAGCAGGATTGAGTGACCTTTATTATACAGTTTTCGGCCTGGAAATTCTTGAGGCGTTGGATGCTGAAATACCCCGCGAGCTTATCTGTTCCTACCTTCAAAAGTTCAATATAGAAGAGCTTGATTTGGTACATTTATCCAGCCTTGTAAGATGCTACGCTGATATTGCGGGTTATACCGATAAGCGAAAAATCAGCAGTATGAAGGATAAAATCACCCGGCATCTGCAAAAATTTACCGCCAAAGACGGCGGATACAACGCAACCGCTGGTGCAGAATATGGCAGTGTATATGGCTGTTTTTTGGCGCTCGGCATTTTCCAGGACATTAAAGAAACTCTGTCCGAGCCGGACAAGTTTATTGACTGCATCGAGTTGTCGCATAAACAGGACGGCAGTTACGCCAACGAACAAGTATTCGCTCAAGGCACTACCCCGACAACAGCAGCAGCAATAACTATCCTTAAATATCTTGATGTCGCCCCGTCGCAGTGTACAATAGACTGGTTGTTGTCCCGTCTGCATCCTTCGGGTGGTTTCTGTGCTGTGGCCGGTATTGAAAATGCCGGTATTGCGGACCTGCTTTCGACCGCTACCGCTTTGCATGCCCTGTCGTTAAACGGCGTGTCACTCGCTCATATCAGGGAAAAATGCCTCGATTACCTTGACAGGCTCTGGAGTCCGCAAGGCGGCTTTTCGGGCAATTTGCTGGATACTACTTTGGATTGCGAATATACTTACTATGGCCTGCTGGCACTGGGCAACCTGAGTGTGTGCTAAAAAAATGGATTCTATTGCTCTAAACCAAACTATCCAGACCCTTCAAAAGAAGCTGCTGGAATCAAGAAACAAGTCTGGTTACTGGGAAGGTTACCTCTCGTCAAGCGCATTATCAACGGCCACGGCAGTTTTCGCTCTTTCTGTCGTTCACAGTAAAGAATATGAGCATCTTATAGAAAAAGGCCTCGACTGGCTTAGTACCAATCAGAATACAGACGGTGGCTGGGGTGATACAGTCGATAGCATCAGCAATCTGAGTACAACCCTGCTGTGCTATAATGCCTTTAGCCTGAAACAGGCGGCTCTTAAGTATC
>CAZYWY010000357.1:0-2565 GCA_964651605.1 uncultured Pirellulales bacterium
ATTTATCCGATTTGACGTCAAGCTCCTGGTGTGCCAACAGTTCTCCTATCTGGTTTATATTGTCCTTGTTATCAATAATCTTCTTGAAAACAAGTCGCCATTGCTTAATCTCGGCCTCGGCTGATTCGTACTCGTGACGAACATCGGACGGCAGACTTTCAATATGTGCAATATGAAGAAGCCGGCCAGGTTCAAATTCGAGGATTTTTTCGAGTTTTGACAGCAGTTCATCGCTCGGCGGGTTTTTGACCTTGTCTGTTTCGATAGTTGAAAGATACGGCTTTGAAAAACCCGCCCTGTTGCTGACTTCGTCCAGCGTGAGGTTTAGCTGTTCACGTTTTTGTCGTATTATTTGACCAAGAGACATAATTTATCCTTTTCCATATTTGATTTAAGAAACGGTTAATCTACTATTATCAACTCGTAATTAGTCCTGCCCAATCCGATACGCTCGGCGTGTCTTATTTGACAATATGGGTCAAGCTCGTTATTGGCGAGCAAATTCTGTAATTTTTTGCCGGTCTTGTTTTCAATCAAATCCAGGGCGGCCTTGTCCACTGATACCGGGTCGGTCGATGCGATAATGCCTATATCGTCAACTATTGTATGCATATCGGCTACGCCAAAACAATCACAATCTCTGGTAACCGACAACAAAAAGTTGAAAAAGGCCGCTTTGTTTTTCTTGCCCGTAAGCACTCCCAGTGCATGTTCAGCGATACTTTCCTGCAAAACTTCAGTTTCCATACCCCAGTTGCATTCGACCGCACCATACCGGCAGAAAGCCAGACATTCGGCACATCCGATACATTTTTCGGGGTCGATATTTGCTTTGGATTTGCCGAGACTTATAGCGCCGGCAGGGCAGTGCTTTTGGCACAGGCCGCAAAGAACACAATTTTCTCCTATGCTCAGATGCACTGCGGCGTGCTGTTTCAATTTGCCTTTCTTGCTCGCACAGCCCATTCCGAGGGTTTTGAGCGTGGCTCCAAAGCCGGCGGTTATATGACCGGTAACGTGAGCAACAGCAAGAATTGATTGGCATTGCATTATATCATCGGCGATAAAAACCTCCTTGTTGTGTTTGCCTTTAATTTTGACAGCAGTTCCATTAGTTCCCAGTAATCCATCTGAGACGATAAAAGGGGCACCGAGATTTTCGAGTGTAAAGCCATGCTCGGCTGCTAAAATTGAATGTTCTAGTGCATTGCTTCTTCTGCCGACGTACAACGTGCTGCTATCGGTTACATACGGCCTGGTTTTTAACTTGAAAAGCTCATTCACCAGGCCTTTGAGATAGGGGGCTTTTATATAAGTATTGTTTTTATCTTCCCCGACGTGTACTTTAATGGCGGTGAAATCATTTTCGGTAAAACAGTCTGCGAAATGGCCGGCCTGGAATAATTGCTGTGCCTTGTCGGAAATCTTCTGCTTACCTTCTTTAATGGAAGTTTTGATAAAATATACTTTAGATTTATCTGCTGAGGTCATTTTATATATACAAAACAAATCGACTAAATAAAACACAAATATTACAAACCATGTGGTTTATTATACTATTTGTCTGCTGCAATGCAAGAAAAGGTTAAAAAACTGTATGCTCAAGTAAAATTTTTATACCGAGGATAATTAAAATTATACCGCCGAGAGCTTCTATTTTATTCTCGAATATATGCCCGAATTTTTTACCGAGCAGAACGCCGGCCAGCGAAAGAATAAATGTTACAAGGCCTATAATCAGAGCAGCAAGGAATATGGATGCTGAAACCAGCGTTAGTGTAATTCCTGTTGCCAGTGCGTCAATGCTCGTAGCCACCGACAGGGCAAGCAGCACAGTGATATTGGTGGGGCAATTATCTTTCTGTACATCTTTGATTGCGAAGGATTCATAAATCATCTTACCGCCGATGACAGCAAGCAGGCTAAAAGCGACCCAGTGGTCATAATCTTCAATGTACGCCTTAAAGCTCAACCCTGCCAAAGCCCCGATGAGCGGCATAATCGCCTGAAACCCGCCGAAAAAGCCTGCCATTTGCAGGGTGTGTCTTATTTTTAGTTGTTTATATGTGGCGCCGCTGGCTATGGAAACTGCAAAGGTATCCATTGCCAGGCCAACCGCTATTACAAGGATATAATAAAAGCCCATCCCGAATGCTCATTAACTTTGACTTTTAGTAATCAATTCGCCGGGCCGATGTCAAAAACACTAATCTCAGGCCTGGCTAAAAATCGCACCTGTGGGGCAGGCCAGGCTTCAAGACCTATACCGCGATTGACATAAAGAATCGTTTTCCCGACTGAATATTTGCCGCTCTCGTATTTTTTCCCGTATTTTGACAGTGTAACCAATGCCCCATAAAAAGGCAGAGCAACTTGCCCGCCGTGTGTATGCCCGCACAGATAAAGGTTCACATTAAAGTCGTTAATATCGTTAATCAAATCAGAAGTATGAGAGCAAAAAACATTAAAATTATCTTTCGATAGAGTTTGAAGCGTTTTTTTTACTGCGTAATTGCTATCATAGTTCATGCCGGAAATCGTAATTATCTCACCAGTCTTTGTAAG
>CAZYWY010000358.1:0-2558 GCA_964651605.1 uncultured Pirellulales bacterium
CACATCTATAGTACCGTGCCTGGCTTTGGCTGAAATGTACAAGCAGATGAACAAATATGAGGAGCGCAGGCAGATGCTCCTCGAAGCCACCAGACTCAAGCCGAACGATGTCTCGCTGTTGCACGAAATTGCCGGTATTGAAGAATCGGAGGGTGACTGGGAAAGAGCAGCCGATACGCTGCGACAGGCGATGCAGATGGATGGTACGGACAAGACCCGGCAGAAACTGGCTAAATTGCTTATACAATACGGCGATGAAGATGAAGGCTACAGGCTGCTTTTCAATCTGACGGAAAACAAGCAAATCGACCCGCGCGATGCACAAAGCACAGTAGAACTGATAATAGCAGGGATGAACTGGTCAACAGCCATTGATTATCTTGAAGAAATTTTGCCCAAATTTCCTAATGATTACAAGCTGTATTATCTCTATGGGACACTTCTGGAAGAAGAAGGAAGGGACGCCGATGCCCTCGAGACTTTTATCAAAATGCTCTCGTTCAAAACAGAAATACCGGGCAATAGTGCTGCGAGCATTTTATCACAGCAGTCAGGCTATATGGGTGATATCGGTAAAATAATGCCGCCCGAAGCATTTGCTACTTTGGAAATGGTGCAGATGTTTCAAAGGGCACTTAGCTACCGCAGGCAGTACAATAACCTGCCTTATTACTATTATTCGGCAGGTATACGTTCTTCACGAAGTATAGGTATATACATATCAAGCATGCCGTCTTCACAACAGATTACAATGCCGGCAAATATTGATGATGTACCCGGCTTCGCTCTTGCTCATATTGTCTCGCTGGGCCAGTCGCTCGGCAAAGAACAATCCGAACGGATTAAGTCTATTCTGGCAGAAAATAATCTCTCGATACTTCAGTTTATGCTCGATTCGGGTCAGACCAATATAGACAATATAAGTCAGGTAATATCCGATGCCATACAGAAAAATCCGCAAAATGAAAACATTCTGGCGCTGTCGATAATATATGGCAACCAGGCTTTTGTAAATGATACTGAAAAAATCAGGCAGGCCTTTGACCTGTTAAAAACCAAATATCCAAGGCTGGCCGGTTTAATAGGTTTGCAGTATGGCTTACAGCAGGCGACGGTTTCCGATGTGCTGGCTGAATCTGTCGAAATGCTAAAAGACATTAACGAGCCGACAAGTTATGAGGTTTCAAGATATGCATCTGCCTTATCCTCAGAAAATAATCTTTTAACAGAACAGCAAAGGGCTTTCCTTGCAGAAAAGCTGATTGAATGGCACAGCTATCTGGGGCATAACAGCCAACCTAACCAGAACAACTATTTTTATACCATAGCTAACGCCATTGCCCGAAAAAGCACACTTGACAGATTTATTGGTTTGCTGAATATCGAACTGGAAATTTACAGAGATATAACAAGCCAAAATACTCAGACCGGTGCTGTTGCCTCTTCGCCAGGCCAGGTACAAATTCAGGATTTACCTTTTCCACCTACATATTTGCAGGATTTCCCTACTTCCATTACGCAATTTTTATTTCAGAGCGGCAGAAGCGACCCAATGATTTTACAGCGTATATTGGAACCCAATAATATAGAGGAGTTTATAACTCATCTGGAGAATATGAAAGAACCTTTACTGCGGGCTGTTGTTCTCTGCGCTGCAGGCCAGACAAAGTCATCAATCAACACCTTGACCGACCTTATAGCATCCGAACCTAATTCGATATCGGGTCATATCTTTTTGGCCGGACTGCTGGCGAAAAATAACAAAAAAGAGCAGGCCATAGCAGCTCTCGACAAACTCCAGGATTTATCACTCGACCAAACGACCCGCCAGATGGTCGATAGCGCGATAGTATCTTATGCCCTTTCAATAGACCTGAAAACAAACCCTGAAGAGCTTGAAATCGCCCGGCAGGCAGCGCTGCGATTAAGAAGCGGTCAATTCTCATCTCAATCTTTGCGTGAGCAATTCGTTAAAACACTCGAACAGCTCGGTCTGGCAGACGAAGCAAGACAATTTTCCCGACAGGTTGCCTCTGCAATTACCGGCACATTACCAAATTCTTTTCAGCAACAGGCACAACAACAAATATCTGTCGGCCCAATGCCCTCAAGGACAACTGTGAACCAGATGGCCAGAATTAACGAGCTGTTTCAAAAGGATAAAACTGACGCTGCTCTGAAATTGATTCTGTCCGACCTGAAACTCTTCGCGATGAGCTATCTGCTGCCGGACAGAAGCAGCCAGAGCTCGGAAATTACCGAGCGAGTAGCCCTTGTTAATGCCCGCAAAGCTGCTGATAAACTGCTGGAAATGGCCGAGCCGGGCCAAAGCAAAAGCATTCGCAGACTGCTCGAATACGCTCGAATATGTGATTTTCTGGGCCAAAAGGACAAAGCGATACAGACTTACGAAAGAATCCTTCAACTCAAACCCAGGGAGTTCGCCTCGGGACTCTGGATGGCGATTCTCACAGCCAAGGAAGACCCTAATAAAGCCGCCGAATATCTGACGGCAATCGACCGCCGATATAGCAGCCAGGCAGGCCAACAACTGGCAA
>CAZYWY010000359.1:0-2548 GCA_964651605.1 uncultured Pirellulales bacterium
CATTTATCCCATATTCCGGCGTGGTTCATTCTTCGCCTTTAATTTTCACCGGCACCGATGTCACTGCTCAACTTACTGCTTGCTTACTTGGCAATCTTAATACTTTTGCTTATGACTATATTTGTAGACAAAAAATCGGTGGAATTAATCTTAGCTATTTCATTATAGAACAGATACCGACTTTTCCACCCGATTTCTACGGACAAAAATGTCCCTGGGACAAAAAGCAGACGCTTGAGAATTGGATTTCAGAGCGGGTATTAAAACTGACCTGTACGAGCAACGATATGCTCCCACTGGCACAGGCTGCAAACTTTGAGCCTAAGGTTTATAAATGGGACCCTGCTGAACGGCTTGACCTTATGGCTGAACTTGATGCTGCTTATTTTTTGCTTTACGGAATCGAGCAGCCGGACGTGGAACATATCCTCTCGACTTTCAGCGGCATTCGCAAAGACAGTGAGACAACTTTTGACGGCTCAAGCACCATCGAGCGGATTTTGAAGCATTATGATGCCTTCAGCCGGCAGTAACAAGAATTATATTTGCCTTTCTAACATTTCTTTTTCATTCTTTTATATATTTTCAGGGGCGATTATATTATAGGACATAAGCATTTTTTTTATTGAATATTCCGAATTTCTAAATAAAGAACAACTCGCTGCGACGTTCAACCTGCGATTTCTATACTAATGTCATCTGGATTACCGGTCCAGATATTTTTGCGTTTTTTCTGCAGAAAAACCCCTTAAGAATATCTATTTTTCTTCGATAATGCCTTTTGAAAAGAAGTCTGTGCGAATGCTTTTGCAGAAAGACCGGAAAAAAATGTGTGAAAGGCTCTAACGGGCCCCAAAATAAAACGTCTGGTATATTTTAGGAGTAACAATATGTTAGCAATCAAGAACAATATTATGGCGACAAACGCAGCCAGGCACCTGGGCGTCAGTTACGATGCCTTGGCAAAGTCAGTGGAAAGACTTTCTTCAGGTCTGCGTATCAACAGTGCAAAAGATGATGCGGCAGGTCTGGCTGTTCGCGAATTAATGCGAGCCGACATCGCCGTGCTGCAGCAGGGTTCGCGCAACGCCCTGGACGGCATCAGTATGCTTCAGACAATGGAAGGCGCAATGAGTACGATGGATGAAGCCCTGGTGCGTATGAAACAGTTAGCTGAGCAGGCAGCCACCGGTTCATATTCTGATGACCAGCGAACAATTATGAACAACGAATTTGCAGAAATGGCCGCAGAAATCAACCGTATCGCAGGTTCAACTTCATTCAACGGCAACACACTGCTCAACAGCGCAGGCGCAACGATAACAATTCAGTTCGGCGGGGCATCAACCGACCAGGTCGAAATTGCCGGCTGCGATATGACCAGCAGCGCTCTGGGTCTTACTTCTGCCAGCATTGCAACAGCCGGTGCCGCTCAGTCCGCCCTGGCAACAATAACTGATGCCATTACAAGCAAGGACGAATCACGTGCTATGTACGGTTATAAGATGAATCGTCTGGAAAGCAGCATATCCGTCATTAACAACCAGGTTGAGAACCTGATGGCAGCCGAATCACGTATTTCGGATGTCGATGTCGCAACAGAAATGGCGGCAATGACCAGAACCCAGGTGCTGGCACAAGCCGGTGTCTCAATGTTGGCCCAGGCTAATACAGTGCCGCAGATGGCATTGAGCCTGCTGAGATAACAACAACTGAAATTCGTAGAATGACTCAATGGGGGAGATGGCTGCGACATGAACCGTTCGCCATCTCCCTCTTGATTATAATAGATGACTGGAACAACAAATCTTTCAGAAAACAAGCAATTAAGAGGTAACATTATAAATGTCTGGCATAGCTGCATATCGGGATAATACCATTACCACACAAAGCAAAGGCCGACTGATTGTCATGCTTTACGAAGGCGCTATTAAATTTATGAAACTCGCCATAAAGGAGCTTGAAGCCGGTAATTATCAGACTAAAGGCCAATACATAAACAAAGCCAGAGATATCATAGCCGAGCTTAATGCCGTCCTCGATATGGAGGCCGGCGGCGAAATAGCCGTAAATCTGCGCAAATTGTATTCTTTTATGAATGAACGGCTCACCCAGGCAAATATAAAACGCGACCCCGCAATGCTCCAGGAAGTTATCAAGCTGATGGAAGAGCTAAACCAAAGCTGGAAAGTGCTGGCTAATTAAACAAAATCAGCTTGTGCCATTTCCCCCCATTCTGCATTTTTTTTCACATTTCTTCTTTTCATAAAGTAAAATACCTCATTTTTCATACTGATATCGGGGGTGCATTTCCCCAAAGATTTCACAAAAACCCCATTATCAGTATTGAAAATGGGGGTATGTCACCGTCTCTAATGGACACTTGGTTATTCATACTCAACCTGCCCCAAAATCACAAGTGCTTAATGAACAAGGATTTAGCTTTTTTGACGTTAAAATAGGTAATTGTCTTAAACTGTCTTAAACAGACACTTTTTAACACATTTGGGCTACTTTTTAACAAAAATTGACCGGAATTTACCACTTT
>CAZYWY010000360.1:0-2535 GCA_964651605.1 uncultured Pirellulales bacterium
TACTGAATCAGCAGGCCTCTGTTGTAGGAGCTGTTGTGTGTTTTATTTTTGGAATTCCGTGGGCGCTATGGGCTATTTTTTGGCAGCTTTTATATGGAAAGGGGACGCCGGTCCCGCTTGTCCCGACCGTAAATTTCCTGCAGAACGGGCCTTACAGGTTTGTTCGCAATCCGATGATACTTGGATATTCATTTTATCTTCTCGGCTGGGCTTTTCTTTTTAACAAAGCCGGTGCGATTTTGACGGCAGCGGTTATAATTGCCTTGTTTCTGGCGGAACTGAAAGTCATTGAAGAAAAGGAACTCGAAAAGCGCTTTGGCCAAATCTACAGCGAGTATAAAAAAGAAACGCCTTTCCTGCTGCCGCGATGGCAGAGCAAAAAATAATAAGTTGTATTCCAAGCTGCAAAACAATCTAAAGCTCCGGTAATCTTATAGTCGCCAGAAGTGGTATTGGGCAGCAGGTCGTATAATGACAAGCCGAAGGCTGATTTTCCTTGATTTCGCAGCTCAAAATGTTAAAATGTCCTTTTTATAAATTAAAATTGCCGATAAACTTTTTATGCAAATAACATTTTAACTGAGAATTTTAAGGTTCCGGGAAAATGAAGCTGAGGAAAATAATAATAATATATAGTGTGGTGTTGTCTTGTATTTTGAACTTAAGCTGCTCCACCGGCCCGAAAGCCAAGCCATGGGTGCTGGATAAAGAAAGAATCGAGGAGATGACTAAATTCGCAGCAGACTCGAATTCAGTTGCACTTGTTACTCTTAAGGTTGTCGGAAAAACCATCCCGGGTACACCAAGAGTTAGTGTCCCCGGAGATTTAGCTTCAGTGATGTTTGAGAAACTGGGAGTATCCTCAGAAATTGTGCAAACAGGCGAAGATACATGGATTACCCCTTTGATGATAGGACAGCCTTATGTAGTCGGCTGGATTGTCGAAGACAAAAAACTCTTCGGCTATTGCTCTGAGCCGTTTGTTGCCGTCAAAGACCTCAAGATTGCTTTTTCGCCCGGTATGCCCACATCTTTTGAGTACGATATTACAGCCGATGTACCCGCCGGTATTATGGCATTTCCTGTTGAGGTTTTTCTGCCCAAAAAGGCAATCAGCATGGGCAATGAAACCTATCTATCGTGGGGTGAACGACAAGTTATTAACAAGCCGGGAAAGGTCAGAATCGACGGCTTGACGCCCGGTAAATACAGGATTATCGCACGTTCTGTGGATTATACCAAATATAACACAGAGAGAATCCCTTTTCTTTACGACAAACGCAATATTGAAATACAACCCGATATTGTCAACCGGGACAAGGTAGTCTATCCTGAAATAGACTCAACCGTGGAACCCGGCGACATAACTGTACGTGCTATGATAACAGATGCAGCAAAACAACCTTTTGCCAATAAAACGTTGGAGCTTATTCCGGTTGAAGGCAGTGACGTCAGGCTGGATTTGTATTACCCGAAAAAAACCACAGACAGTAACGGCTGGGTTGAATTTACAGGGATTCGCCCGGACATTGCCGCCATTTTAAAATACTCTGATTCGATAGCTTATATAGGGAAAGATGAAATGAAAACAGATGCCGACATCTCGATTGATATGGTTGTCGGCCTGCCAATGTGTGTCTTTCGTACCGACGCCGGAATAACAGACTTAGTCATCCAGTTCGACAATAACAGCACCGGCGTACTCTCGGATTTAGTTGGAAAAACGGTAATTGTTACTTTCTGGACAAACTGGTGCAAACTCTCCAGAGATGCACTGGATAAATTAAATACCCTGGCAGGACAAAATACTCAAAAAGATATTGTTTTCATCGCTTTGAACCTTGATTCCGACCAGGCCCTATGGAAAAAGACAATCGAAAAAGCCGGCTGGACAAATCTTCGCCATGGCTGGTTTGAGCAGCAGAACAATCCGGTCTCCATAAACAGGCCTATTCCTTTTTCGTTTATTATGAACAAAGACGGCTCTATGCGGGTCGCAGGTTATAACCTTGACCTTGGCAGCGAGCTCGAAAAAATAGCCAAAGAAGCGACTTCAACTAAGGACTAAATAAAAATCTGATGCGCAAAAAGGATTTTGCCGAGAGCATAATTCTGGTAATGGGGCTTGGCCGGTTCGGCGGCGGTGTGGATGTTGTCGAATTCGCAGCAGCAGCCGGTGCAAAAGTTATTGTTACCGACCTGGCAAAGGAACAACAGCTTGGCGATTCCATAGAAAAACTAAAAAAAATACGAGGCATTGAATTTCATCTCGGCTCGCACGACCCCGCCGATTTCGAGAAAGCCGACATAATAGTAGCAAATCCCGCAGTGCCGCCTGATAATAAATTTCTTGAAATTGCCCGTAAAGCAGGCAGGGTTGTTACCTCCCAAATCAATATTTTCTTTGAGCTTTGTCCGGCACAAATAATAGGTATCACCGGCGCCAACGGCAAAAGTACTACCACGTCACTGACTGCACACCTGCTGAAAAATACGAAATACGAAATACGAAATACGAAATACGAGAATGTCTGG
>CAZYWY010000361.1:0-2516 GCA_964651605.1 uncultured Pirellulales bacterium
TCATTTTAATCTCTCCTAATGCCGTTTTTTCGATATTATATAATAAAACGGTTCATACTGTCATACCCGCGTAAGCGGGTATCTATTATTGTATCGAAGCAGTGGATTCCCGCTTGCGCGGGAATGACAATAGTCATAAATCATAACAATCTGGTACTTCCGACATAATAGACGCAGAAAGGCAGGAATTTAATGCAGAAAAATAAAATAATTAACACTGAATAATTCAATCCAGCATATCAGAGAGATTTGTTTCTTACTTTTGCTGTTTGTTTTTCCAGCTATCAATAAAATCGCTGAATTTTTCATCGATGTGCTGCAGATACCATTCATCAATAATGGATTTTTTAAACCGCCATTCTTTGCCTAATTTTGCGGCGGGTATTTTCTTTTCCTGCGCCCATGTATAAATCGTTTGAGGTTTCAGCTTAAGATACTCCGCAACCTCTTCGAGAGTCATAATGTCACTTGTCACGACTTGTACTTGCCTCGTATGAAATTAATAATTCCATAGATATTTAGAATTATTTACCGACTACTTTTACTCTGGTTGTCCGACTTATCGTTCTTTTGAGGAATTAAATCAACGGCTGATTGTGCCACTGCAATATAGAAGTTGCCCTGGCGTGGCCTGAATATTTCAAAGGGCATCTCCCTGCTGGCAATAAAAGGCCTTAGATTCCAGGATAACTGCATACCCACAAAGGCCAGGATAACCATCCAAAACTTAAAGACTGTCACACCGATCTTCGGATAGACATTTTTCTTTTCACAGGAGTATTGTAATGCGTCTAATATAGTTTTCATACCGAAAATGCCTGAAAGAGCAAATATTCCCACATGAAGAAGCTTCAAAAAAGAGTAATTATCTCCTGTTATAAGAAAAAATATTACAATAGTGGAAAATGAGACTAAAATCATTGAAATCATAACAAATCCTGCGAGTATTATTTTTAACATCTGCCAGAAGCCAAGCCTTGAGCCAAGCACATGCTGAATTACGTAAAATGCGGGAAAGCATACTAAGATGGCAAGAGAAAATAGAAGCGGCACTTTTATGCCCGAGCTTATGGCCTGCTGAAAACTGTTATAGCTTCCCATAATAATCCCATAAATTAACGAGCAAATACACATCAGCAGGTACTGATTGAGGATTTTTTCAACTGTGCTTTCGTTGCTTATTAATTTTTCGAAAAAATGGTCTTTATCCTGAAAATCTCGCAGGAATTCGAATGGTGATAACCGCACTTTTTTCATATATACCTCTATTAATAAAATGTTTGTTTAGAATATATTGTAAGTATACTCAAAAAAATAAACCTGTCAAGTATTTTATTGTTTATTATTATTTATTACTGTTTATAACTGTATAATACAAATAAATAACAACACAGACAATTGTTCTAAGTCATTTGTTTTAAGTGGTTATTGTTTGTTGAAACTTTAACAATGCAAATCTAAAATGTTTTTAAGTCAATGTGCTTTTGTATCTGTAGAAATTTTTCTAAAAATCGTAGGAAGCGAAAGTTATCTGCTAACGCATTGTTTGTTGAAAAACTCAATATAATAATCCAGTAGCTTTTTGGTCATTGGTCCGACCCTGCCTTGGCCTACGGTGTGTTTTTCTACTGCAACAACCGGCATAACCTGCATAATCACATTAGTCAGGAAAATCTCATCCGCAGCCAAAACGTCATCTATGGACATGTCCTTTTCTACCAGAGCGATGGAGTTTTGCGAAGCGATTTGGCAGACGGCCTTTCGAGCGATACCGGGCAGCACAGGCGTATTTAGAGCCGGGGTATAAAGAGTAGAATTCTTCACCAAAAACACGTTGCTTACGCAGCCTTCAGCAAGGCGATTATCCGTTGTGAACCACAAGGCCTCGGCTGCCAGCTTTTGATGAGCCGTCTTTAGCGCCAGCATACGCGGAAAATAGCTTGTGGTTTTATGGCCTGCTGTCGGGTCACTCGGGTTCTGCCTGTACGGGCTCAGCACGACAAGAACACCTTTTTGATAATACTCCTGTGGGTAAGGCTGAAATTGTGCGGCTGTAATAAGCAGTGTCGCCCTGCGGTCGTCATCAGTTGCGGACATCGGCCCGCCGGTCAGAGTCAGGCGAATGCGTGCATCGGCCAGTTTGTTTGCCTCTAAAAGTAGATATACTGCGTCTGTAATATATTTTTTATCACAGCCGGTCTGAATTGACAGGGCTTCTGCGCTGGAAAATAGTCGGTTTAAATGTCCATCAAGACAAAAGACAATGCCTTTGCAGGCCCGCATAGTCTCGAATATGCCCGCTCCGTACAGCAAGCCGCTGTCGGTAACGGATACGCAGGCTTTATCGGCATCCAATAATTTGTAGTTAAGAAAAACTTTTTCCATAATTAACAGCGTTTATTCCATCCAACAATGCTTTTGCCTTCGTAATAGTTTCCTGCCATTCTGCCTGTTCGTCTGAATCAGCGACAATGCCGCCGCCGGTCTGAACGTAAGCCACTCCATTTTTAATAATA
>CAZYWY010000362.1:0-2502 GCA_964651605.1 uncultured Pirellulales bacterium
TTTTACATTTTGCAAAACGTAAAATATATTTATGTTGTTCTTGGTTGCTCCGATATCTCTAATTTGTGAGCATCCTGGGAATAGCAGAAAAATATAAGACGATTTTCGCTGGTTCCTGGCAAAGTAGTTATCGCAAAAGTACCAGAGGTTTTTGACCGGTTCTTGGCAAAATAGTTGTCGGTGGCCGCGTAGTAGTTTGCTCATTGTTATTTTATAACGTGCCGACATCCAGGATTGGAAAAGGAGGCCTGAGTAGCAAATTTATTTGCCTATGATACAGGAATCTAACAGCAGTGTTCTTCAAATACCCGTCAAGCTATATCGCATAGGCGAATTAGTCTCTAACACCCCGTTTTCAAGACAGACAATTCACAATTATACAATAATGGGGCTTATCCATGAAGCACAATGGAGCAAAGGCGGACATCGTCTGTATGATGAATCAGTATTCAAGAGACTATCCAGAATAATCCAACTCAGAAGCACCAAGACGCTTATGGAAATCAAAGAGCTTCTTGACAAGGAAAACTTTCAATATGGAGCTGTCACGGACGACAGCGATTAAATCAAATAAGAAAGGTAAAGGCAGGGATGCTAAGACATTGTGAATTTTTATATCTTATTTCACATAAAAGCTCGAAATCAGATACGAGGGTGATTGATTCGATTTGCTGCCTGATTTTATCTATGCCTGTTATGATAAATATCAATTGAACAGTTTAGAGGAAAACCGTTTCAGAAGGGCGTATTATGAATCTAACACCATTGCTCACGGATAATGTATCAGAGATACTGATAATGATAATCGAGTTCACCTATGCGCGTCAAAAAATCCTCACTCAAAATATAACTAACATTCATTCGCCTGGTTTTATGCCCAAAGAACTGGAAGTGGGGGAGTTCACCAATCTGCTGAATAATGCAATTGATGAGCATATTCGCACTGCGAGGCTGGTTCTTTATGACACAGAAAACATAAAATTCAGCCTTAGCAGCAATTTTAATGTCAAGCCGGTTGATGACCCCTCCAGCGGTGAGTTGCTCAGGCAAAACCCGGAGGAATATGTCGAATTACAAATGAATAAACTGTGGGAGAATTCACTTAACCAGACAGTAGCAGCAGAATTGCTCAGACAAAAACGATGCTGTGTTTCTGCCGCCGTATAAAAATGTCCGTAATTTGCAGGAAATCATAAAGTTATAGCAGAAAAAGTCGATAAGGATTGAAGTGACTTATGGGAATTGTATGAGCTAAATTCCCGAAAACAGCAGTTTTAATTTATATCAGGGAGGAAAACATTGAAAACTGAACAGGAAATCAGCATCGAGCAGATATGGGAGCAGTTTTATCAGACTCATAATGAGCAATCCCGCAATTTGTTAATGGAACATTACAGGCCTCTTGTCAGATGTTGTGCCGAACGTCTGCACAGTAAATTGCCCGATAAAGTTGAACTGGATGACCTTATCAGTGCCGGCAATTTCGGGCTGATGGATGCAATTGATGCCTTCGACCCCGGTAGAGGTGTGAAGTTTGAGACCTACTGCTCGCCTCGTATCAGAGGTTCTATTCTCGATGAACTGCGCAGTATGGACTGGGTGCCGCGATTGGTCCGTGCCAGGGCGCATCAGCTCTCGAAGGCCTCGCATACGCTTGAGATGCAGCTTGGCCGAAAACCAACCGAAAATGAAATCGCAAGCGAGCTGGAGATGGACCCGGAGGAATTTGACAGACTCCAGCGGGATGCAAGTGCGGTCGGCCTAGTCTCGCTGACCAACCAGTACAGCGATGGGGACAGTGACAAGGACATCCGCGAAATCGATGTAATTAAAGATGGACGAAGCAAATGTCCCGTGATTGAGGCACAAAAGCGGGACCTCAAAAAACTGCTCACCAAAGGCCTGACCAGAGCCGAACGGCTGATTATTGTCCTGTATTATTATGAAGAGATGACGATGAAGGAAATCGGTGCAACGCTCGATTTGTCCGAATCGCGTGTCTCACAGATGCACTCATCTATTATTGCCCGTCTGAAGGCCCAGTTGAACACTCGCAAAAAAGAATTCTCGGTTAGTTAATGCACTATTGGCACGTTATAAACCTTGTATAAATTGTCATTTCAATGTGCTTTGTAGAAAGGATGTCATTTCGACCGTAATGAGCAAAGCGAACGGAGTGGAGACACGAAGCCTTGCTTCGAGCCCGTTTCGGAAATCTGGATTGTTAGCAGCTTTAGCCAGATTTCTCGATTCCAGCCCTTCGGGCTTCCGCTCGAAATGACAAGTTCCTTATGTTTCCTACAAAGCTATCTCAATGCCAAACTGGAATCCAGAGTTTTAACTGTATGGCGTGTCTTGTCCCACCGGTAACTTCTCAAATAGTTCACACAAAATTTACATTTGACATTTACCTAACAAAGGCCGATAATCAAAAGGCAATAAAGCTGAAGTATGTAAAATCTTAACATAAATGAAAGGGAGAATCTTATGAAACGTATCCTG
>CAZYWY010000363.1:0-2495 GCA_964651605.1 uncultured Pirellulales bacterium
ACCAGACCGATTATTATAATAAACAGACTGGCCCGCATATTTTAAGGCAGTTCATAAGTATTGAGCGGCTGATTGAGCAGGGCAAACTGGCTAAAATCAAACTCCAGACAAATAAAATCGAGCAAAAGCTGGCAAAGTCGCTGGCACTTCCTCTGCCTCGGCCGGTGAATCTCGACCCCGGTATCATTGAAGCATCAAAACTGGTCCTGGCTACAACAAAAAACTATTCGCATCGTATATATATCGGCAAAAAGATTTTTGCAGAGATAACTTTGCTTTTTGACCGGGGCTGCTGGCGACCGTTTGAATATACCTACCCCGATTACAGGCAGCAGTGTTACTTCGATTTTTTTGAACGGGTAAGAAATAGATTGCTCGAACAGTTGCAGTCTTATCGACTAAAGAAGGAGATTATGTAATTAAGCCATTGACGCTCCTCGCAATTATTATACTGGTCGGCTCTTTTGCATTATCGGCGGTATTGACAGAACTGGCAAAGATTTTTGCATCAAGGGCTGGTTTTGTCTCGAAACCAATCAAAGAGCGGTTCGCAACGAGGACAGTACCTCTGGGGGGCGGTATAGCAATTTTTGCCAATCTGGCGATTGTGCTGCTGGGGGCGATAGCAGTAGTGACATTTTTAATCGCACCGGGCAGACTTAACTGGCTTGGCGAATCCGTAACTGTTTATGCGGGCGGTTTTATAAGTAAAATCGGAAAGATTCTGATTATTTTACTGCTTGCTTTTGTCCTTTTTCTGCTGGGTCTGTGGGATGATAAAAAAAGACTCGGGCCTTATCTGAAACTGGCAGTTCAGTTTATCGTTGCGCTCTCTGCAGCCGGATTTGCCGATATTCGTGTTAAGTTTTTTATAGAAAACTATTATATTACGGTGCTGCTGTCGGCGATTTGGATTGTTGTTATTATAAATGCGTTCAACTTTCTCGACAATATGGACGGCCTTTCAGCCGGTATCGCAGTTATAACCAGTTCGATCCTTTTTGTTGCGGCTGCTGCGAGCGGCCAGGTCTTTATCGGGGCTTTTATGCTTGCGTTCATTGGGACACTGCTGGGTTTTCTGGTTTTCAATTTCCCGCCCGCAAAAATATTTATGGGTGACGCCGGCTCACTGGTTGTCGGTTTTTTTGTTGCGCTGCTTACTCTGCGCACAACTTATTATAATCAGGCTTTAAGTCAGCGGTGGTATCCGGTCTTTGTGCCGCTGATTGTTATGGCAGTGCCTCTGTACGATTTTATAAGTGTTGCTATTTTGAGAATATCCCAGGGCAAAAGTCCCTTCGTTGGTGACACTCAGCATTTTTCCCACCGTATGAAAAAACGAGGCCTGTCCGAGACGCAAACAGTCCTTACGTTATATCTTGCCACGCTTTGTACGGCGCTGGGGGCAACTTTTTTATATCAGGTAAATTCCGCAGGGGCTGTCCTGATTTTCGTTCAGACAGTTATGGTTCTGCTGATTATCGCAATTTTCGAGACCACAGCAGGAAATGGTAAAAACTCTCAATAATCCTTGTGTAGAAACAAAAAGCAAATATCGTGTTTGTCTGGAGTATGTCTTGTTGGTGTTTTGTCTGGGTGTGGTTTGCCTTCGTGTGATTCACACCGAAGGTCCCGTTGTACAGACCAGCAGTCTGCCGGGCAATATCGGCGATAATTTTTACAGCTTATGCGTTTCAGCCTGCCTGGTTGCAGCATTTGTTATATGGCTAATCTGGAGTATCTGCGGCAGAAATTTTGTTTATCACGTTAGCGGTATGGAAATCGGTTTGATTTTATTTTGCGTCGCTGCCGTTGTTTCCGGTTTTGCTGCAACGGATAAACGGCAGGCGCTCACCAATATAGTAGTGCTTATAAGTCCATTATTGTGTGCTGTTTTACTGGTGCAACTTCTCGATACGCCGGCCAAACTCAGGTTTGTGCTGACTGTAATTGCAGCACTGGGTGTTTTGTCCGCTTATCAGGGTCTTGAGCAATATTTCACGACCAACCAGGCAACCATCGAACAATACCAACAGAATCCGCAGGGTCTGCTTGAGCAGTTTGGCATTGAGCCTAACAGCCTTGGCCAGTTTCTTTTTGAGCACAGACTAAACTCGAAGAACGTCAGTGCATTTTTCACAACCCGCAACTCTGCCGGCTCATTTTTTCTGCTCTGTTTTTTTGCAGCCTTTGCATTACTATTTGAGCGATTTCAGAAGCCGCAGCCCGATTTATCTTCTGTTTTGCAATTTCTAAGAAATCTTATTCCGGCAGCTGCTATTCTGCTGGGGCTGCTGCTTACACGCAGCAAAGGTGCAATTATTGGATTGCTCTTTGCACTGGTGACATTTACTCTGTTGATTTGCTATGGAGACCGCCTTAAAAAGCATCGTAGATTGGTTCTGGCTATTATCATTTTATTAGTTCTTGCGGGAACTGTTTTTATTTTCGGATTCGGTATGAAATACAACCGGCTTCCGGGCGGCAACTCAATG
>CAZYWY010000364.1:0-2492 GCA_964651605.1 uncultured Pirellulales bacterium
CTCATCTCACAAAGAAGAAGATGTCCTTCTTCGAGAGCCTCCGGTGCATAATGCAGGCCCTGCAGGTACATATCAATCGCATAATCGAAATTCTCAGTACCGGCCAGTGCAGCAGCCTTTTTAAAAAAGGCCTTCGCCTTTTCTAAACCCTGATTGTCTTGTTCGGGCATAATCATTCTAATGAATTTATTGTTCCATTATGAGTATAGCAACGATTATAGTAGTATATAAACATATAATTTGTCAATAATTAAAAATGCTTGTATAAAAAGCACTTTTTTGCTATATATTCCTTTTTAACTATTTGATTGTAGGAAACGATTATGATAAATGCTCTTGAGAAGTACGACCCGCAAATTTTCGAGTTGATACGACAGGAGGCAGCCCGCCAGAGCGGCTGCATCCGCCTTATTCCATCGGAAAATTACGTATCGAAGGCGGTAATGCTGGCCAGCGGAAGCTGCCTGACAAACAAATACGCCGAAGGTTACCCGGGCAAACGATATTATGAAGGCCAGCAGGTAACAGACCTTATCGAAAGATTAGCCCAGGAACGGGCTAAGAAATTATTCAAGGCCGACCACGCTAACGTCCAGCCCTACTCCGGCTCGGTGGCGAACCTGGCTGCTTATGCCGCTCTGATAGAACCGGGCGATACCATTATGGGTATGGCTCTTTCGCACGGCGGACACCTTACTCACGGCTGGAAGGTCTCGCTGACAAGCAAATTTTATAATTCCGTTCCTTACACGGTTGATACAAAAACCGGCAGGCTTGACTTCAACCTTATTAGGGATTTGGCGAAAAAACACCGGCCCAAAATCATTATCTCCGGCGCAACTGCATATCCGAGGGAAATCGACTTTGAAATTTTCGGCCAGATTGCAAAGGAAGTCGGGGCATATTTGGTCAGTGACATCGCCCACATAGCCGGTCTGGTCGTAGCCGGCATACACAAAAGCCCCGTGCCGTATGCCGATATTGTCTCGACAACCACCCACAAGACGCTTCGTGGACCTCGAGGTGGGATGCTTCTGTGCAAAGAAGAACACGCAGCAAAGGTTGACAAAGCGGTCTTCCCAGGCCTGCAGGGCGGCCCACACATGCACACTATGACTGCCATAGCGGTCGCTATGGCTGAGGCCGACACGCCGGAATTCGTCGCCTATGCCAAGCAAATCGTCAAGAACGCAAAGGCACTGGCGAACAAGCTGCTCGAATACGGCTTCGACCTCGTTTCAGGCGGTACGGACAATCACCTGATGTTGATTGATTTGCGAAAAATGGGCATTCCCGGCAAAAAATTCGCCAAGGCGCTCGACAGGGCGAGAATCGTTACAAATTATAACACCATTCCCGGTGACACTGCCGCCCCGATGAACCCTAACGGCATTCGTCTGGGGACGCCGGCTATCACTCCTCGCGGATTCAAAGAGCCGCAGGCCGAGCAGGTCGCCGGATTCATCAAAACTGTAGCCGACAATATTGATAATGAATCGGCCATCGAGCAGGTCGGCAAGGAAGTGTTGCTGCTTTGTTCGCAGTTCCCCGTCCCTGAGCATTTTATCATTCAGGGCAGAAATAGTAACGTAACCGATGAGTAAAAAAGTTGCAGCGATTATCTGTGCCGCCGGTGCAGGCAAACGGTTCGGCGGGAAAAGAAAAAAAGCCTTCGTTGACGTGGCAGGCCGAGCGGTCTTTCTGCGAAGCGTTGAGCTTTTCGCCGAACGGGACGATGTCAAACAAATCCTGCTGGGCATCGCTGCCGAGGATTCGGAGCTGGTCAACGTCAAATGGGGAGCGAACCTGAAATTTTTCAATGTCACTTTGTTCACAGGCGGAGTTGAGCGATTTGACACCGTTAAAAAAGGACTCGACCTCATAAAAGAGGATATTGATTTGGTCGCCGTCCACGATGCCTGCAGGTGTTGTGCAACCGCAGAGTTAATAGAGAAAGTTATCGCCGAAGCTGCGAAGACCGGAGCAGCCATCCCTGCTTGTCCTGTCATAGCAACTCTCAAAAAAGCCAAAGACAACATAATCATCGAGACGGTCGAACGAGCTGGCCTTTACGAAGCTCAGACGCCGCAGGTATTTTCAACCGCCCTGCTGAAAAAAGGATATGCAAACCTGAAGAATCTTGATGCATCCAAAATCAATGATGATGCTCAGCTTATCGAGGCATTGGGACAGAAGGTCTCAATTGTAGAGAGTGATTCATCGAATATAAAAATCACCCGACAAAGTGACATCCCTATTGCCGAAGCCATTTTGAAATCCGCACCCAAAAAGCTCCCTGAAGGCCCCGCTGGCCCATTCATCGAAGCACAATGGTGAAAGCAAAGTAAATAGCAAAAAGGCAAAATGCAAAATTGTTGAATCCCTTAGGGATAGCTATTTTATTGTAACTTTTTTATGCACAATAGCCGGCTCGCCCTGTCATTCCCGCGACACGTAGCGAAGCGAAGAGCCCGCTTCGGAAAGCGGGAATC
>CAZYWY010000365.1:0-2480 GCA_964651605.1 uncultured Pirellulales bacterium
CATACGGAATGACCGTCCAGTTATCCATTCCGCAAACGAGTGCTGGAGTATGGATTTTATGTCGGATCAGCTGGCCAGCGGTCATTGGATTCGAGTCCTAACGATAGTCGATAACTTTACCCGTGAGAGCCTGGTATTGCACGCCGGCCAGAGCGTCACCGGCCCTCATGTAGTTGATGTATTGGACAAGCTGATATCATACCGCGGCAAACCTAAGAGGATACAGGTGGACAATGGAAGTGAATTCACTTCTAAAGCTATGGATCAGTGGGCATATTTTAATCAGGTCAAGCTGGATTTCAGCCGCCGTGGCAAACCCACGGATAATGCGTTTATAGAATCGTTTAATGGCAAATTCAGGTCTGAATGTTTAAATCAGAATTGGTTCTTGTCACTGGCTGATGCTCGTGATAAGATTGAGCAGTGGCGACAGGATTACAACCGCTACAGACCGCATAGTTCCATAGGCAACCTGACGCCTGAGGAATTCGCGGAAAGTTGTATTCCCTCGGCTTCGCCTACGGCTCAACCTCAGGAATACAACAGAGCAATATGAAACAAGAAATTCTCATTATGGGTGGACCAAGAATGGGGGGCGGGTCACTTATCGGATGCCCTCTAATTTACAATGGTACAGTTTTCGGGGGTCATGCCAGAAGATTACATATTTTTGTGAACGGATTAAATATCTTCCAACATAATATTGCACATGGAGTCATAATGCCACTGACTATTATATGAATCAACGGATTTCTTAATTTTTATGGTTTTTATTCAGATCGCCCTTTTATCAGCTTATGAGCCTGTTGCATACAGCGATAAAGGATTATGTCATGGCTTACAATTTTCTGCCTTGCGACCGAAATCAGGCCTATCTCCTGCCGCCCTCATTGACTGATTGGTTGCCGGAAGATCACCTGGCGTGGTTTGCCGTCGGACAAGAAATACTTGTTTGTGATAGACGGGTCGAAGGCCCTGAGGAAAGCTATCACAGACCGGTTCGGTGTATCGGCTCTTATCCAGCGGTGTCGCATTCACAAACAGAGAAATATCCGCAGTTATCTGCCGAAAAGATATCACCGGACGCCGGCTATGAAGCTGCAAGTTCCCTTCGGAATGACTGATAACGATGAAGCGTTGAAGGAATTGCGAAAAGTTCACGACTGGCCTGCCTCGATAAGCGATGCCGCAGCAGGCAGTCTGGATGAGGGTTTCGATGAACTGCTGACGGTGCACAAGCTCAAGCTGTCGGCAATGCACAGGAGGCTGCTGGGTTCAACGAATATGATAGAAAGCTGCCTGTCGATGGTCGGCGACCGCTGCCGAAATGTCAAACACTGGCGGAATGAAAATATGGCCGTTCGATGGGCAGCGACTGTTTTGCTTGACGCCCGGAAACGATTCTATCGAATCAGAGGGCATGCTGAATTGCCGATACTTGTTGAGGCGTTGAAAGGAGAATTTGACATTAAGAAGGCCGTGGCCTAAACTATGAACCCGTTGCCGACCGCATGGATTTCAACGTCAAGCGGGACAACCTCACAAGCTATGATGCACCAAAGCGTTTACGGTATTCAATGGGTGTCATCTTCATTTCTTTTCGGAATACGCGTGAGATGTGATCGATGTCTTCAAATTCCATATCGTAGGCGATTTTATGAATGGTATGGTTTGTTTTCAGCAGTATTTCTGCGAATTGCCGGACACGAGTTCTTCGAATTTCCTGATGTATGCTGCGATTTAATACCTTACGAAATCGCTGTTGCAGAGATCGAATCGAAAGGGCAGACTGGGCAAGCACATCATTGACGTGAATATCAAGGAGTGTATTGTTGCGAATAAAACGTACTGCAGAAGCGACTTCCTTATCATCAATAGCGAGGATATCCGTGGACTGTCGAGCGGCAATACCAACAGGACGAAAGCAGATTTCTTTTCCCGGCCTTTTCCTGCCGGCAATCAAGGAATCCAAAGCTTCTGCTGAATTATATCCTACCTGCCTGAAATTCAGTATGACGCTGGATAACCTGGGGCTGGATAACTGGCAAATCATTTCGTCATTGTCCACACCCAGTATCGCAACCTGCTCTGGAATCAGCAATGTCTTCATGTGGCATGCTTCGACAATATCAGCGCTACGTTCGTCGTTAGAGGCCATAATAGCGACAGGCTTAGGCATCTTTTGCAGCCACTGGGCCAGACGCTGTAACTCTTTTTCTTTTTTCTTATACCCTCTTGATAATGGATAGTTCCAAACCTTGTGTCCGGCCTGACTGATTTTTTCTATAAAACCCTCTCGGCGGATTTCCGACCAGCAATCTTTTGTACCGCAAAAAGCGAAATGTCTAAAACCGCAGTCCAGTAAGTGCTCTGCGCCAGCAGTTCCAACTGCTTTATCCTGTAAGACATTGACGATACCCTGAACCGGCTCCAATATCGGAATTGTAACTGTCGGAAATCCAGTCGAGACAATTGTTTTG
>CAZYWY010000366.1:0-2469 GCA_964651605.1 uncultured Pirellulales bacterium
TAAGGCGTGCCGATTGTTGTCGCTGTCCCACCCTTCTCCGACCTGTCGGCCGTCGCAGATACCAAAGGCACTTGACGATATAAAACCTTCGGGATGCAGTTCGACGCAACTTTCCGCCGAGCCGGACCAAAGCAAAGCATACCAGTTGTTGTCACTGTCCCAGCCCTCTCCGACCTGCTGACTGCCGGATATGTTCCAGGCAATCGATGATATAAATCTGCCCGGATGAAGGTCAACACAACTATCCGCCGAACCAGACCAGAGCAGGGCGTGTTGATTATTGTCACTGTCCCAACCTTCTCCGACCTGCTGACTGCCGGAGATGCCGTAGGCACAGGATTCTGTAAAATTCCAAGGATTGAGGTCAACATAATTTGCTGCCGAACTTGACCAGAGCAGGGCGTGCCAGTAATTTGTAGTGCTGCTGCATCCGGCTCCTGCCTGCCTGCCGCCTGAGACGGCACTTATGCCCGATTCTGTAAAACCAGCGGGATTCAGGTCAAAATAACTTTGTGCGGTATTCGACCAAAGCAGGGCGTGCCAGTAATCGCCCATAGTTCTGTCATATCCAAGTCCGACCTGCTGACCGCCGGAGATGCCGCTTGCATCGGATTGTACAAAACCACCCGGATTAAGAAAAACTGCCTGATAGGAATTTGCAGCTATGGCGGTAAAGGCAGAGCAAAAGAGTATGAGGACACAAATATGAAAATGTCGTATCACACCAACTCCTCCTGCGAAGTTTTTGTTTCCCGACAAAAATTATTCTACAAAAAAACCTGCAACGTTTAAGCTAACTTGAATATCCGCCTCCGGTACGGTCTGTCTCCTTTGTACTGCATTGTTTTTGCAAGATTATCAGATTTTTGATGGATGTCAAATAAAATTTTCCCGTCCCGGTGAATTGCCTCGTGAATATTGACTAACTCCCTGTCTATTTCTATGATATACTATATTGGGTTGAAACTCCCACTCAATTTCGATTTTTTGGTACCTGTATGAAGATGGAAATGACAAGACAGCTGCGGATGGAGCAACATATGAAGCTCGCACCGCTTATGATTCAGTCTATGGAAATACTCCAGCTTCCCATACTTGCATTGCAGGCCAGAATCGAACAGGAGCTAAACAGCAACCCTGTCCTCGAATTGGCCGAGCCTGACGATGCCGAGGCGGACGATTCAACACAGCAGTCGCCCGACGGCAGTACCGAAGAAAAAAAACAGGAGCTCGAACCTGACAGCAAAAAGTCTGAGGATTTTGAACGCCTTGAGAATCTCGACGACCAGTACAAAGATTATATGGAGCAGGCCCAGCCTCTGCATCCGCGAACATACAGCGATGAGCCGGATAAAAAGCTCGAAGCTATAAAAAATACCGAAGCCCCCGCCCAGTCACTGCACGATTTTCTTGCCGAACAATGGCAGATGGTCGAGACGACGCCGGCGATAAAACTGGCCGGCGAAATGATTATCGACTATATCGACGAGAAAGGATACCTTAGCATCAGACTTGAGCAGCTTTACAATAAAGACCGAGCCGATTTCACACTCGATGACCTGCAAAAAGCCCTTCTGCTTGTACAAAAGCTCGAGCCGACCGGAGTCGGGGCGCGAGACCTGAAGGAATGTTTGCTTATCCAGGCCGCCCAAAGCCAGGATGATATGAGCTTCGAGTCGCACCTGATTGCCGAATATATGGACGACCTGCTGAATAACCGCCTGCCCGAAATAGCAAAAAAAATGAACTGCGATATAGAGACAATCAAGCGGGCAATCGGGCGATTAAGCAAGCTCGATACTTCCCCCGGCCTGCAAATCGGCCCGGACAGCAACCATCCCGTAACGCCCGATGTAATCGTGGAATCATCGGATGTTTCCGGGCAATATACCGTTCGGCTGGCTGATTCGGGCCTGCCGAGCCTGCGGGTCAATCCCTATTATGCAAAAATGGCAAAAGACACCGCCAATGAAAAAACAAAACAGTTCCTGCAGAATAATCTCCGCTCCGCCCAGTGGATTATCAACGCCATAGAACAGAGGAACAATACACTGCTGAAAGTGGCACAATCGGTCGTAAAGTATCAGACGGACTTCTTCGACAAGGGACAGCTTTATCTTCGCCCCCTGCCGATGTCGAAGGTCGCCGATGAGGTCGGCGTGCATTTGGCGACCGTCTCGCGGGCGGTATCGGATAAATACATCCTCTGTTCCTGGGGAATCCTGCCATTGCGGAAATTTTTCAGCGGCGGGCGGGAAGATACCGCCGGCGAAGCGCATAGCTGGGAGGCCATCAGAGCCAAGCTGCAGCAGATTATTGATGGTGAGGACAAGGCCAAGCCGTTAAATGATGATTTGATTCGCAAAAAACTTGCCGAGTCCGGCATTGACAATCTTGCCCGCCGAACGATTGCCAAGTACCGCAAGATTATGAACATCCCCGCCGCCAGATTCAGAAAAAAATATTAAC
>CAZYWY010000367.1:0-1572 GCA_964651605.1 uncultured Pirellulales bacterium
GCCGGCTGGCTCGTACGCAAGGTCAGCGCCTTGGTACAATGGCGTGTCGGACCTCCGTTTTTCCAGCCCTTCTATGATGTTATGAAACTGTTCGGCAAGGAAATCCTTATACCGGAGCAGGCTAACCGGACTGTTTTTCTTATCGCTCCGCTAATTGGTCTGATAGGAGTGCTGCTGCTTTCGGTAATCCTGTCTTATTCGTTGCTCGGAGGCGGGGCGTTTCTTGGCGATATTATTGTAGCGATATATCTTATGGTAATGCCTTCGCTGGCGTTGATTATGGCCGGCAGTTCAAGCGCAAGCCCCCACGCCTCGGTCGGCGCCGCCAGGGAGATGAAGCTGGTGATTGGTTATGAACTGCCGCTTGTTATGGCGTTTATCGTGGTGATTATAAAATCGGCATCTCTGGTTGCTACCGGAAAAGTATTGGAAATAACTGCTCTGTCGCAGCAGATGCCGGTATTCAGCATTTCCGGGATGCTCGCATTTTTGGTAGCCTTGCTGTGTGTCCAGGCGAAAGTTGGTTTTGTCCCGTTCGATATCGCTGAGTCAGAAACCGAACTGGCCAGCGGTATATTAATGGAATATTCAGGGGCATTACTTGGGGTCTGGAAGTTGATGCAGGCTGTATGCCTTGTTGCACTGCCTTTCTTTTTAATGGCAGTTTTTCTCGGCGGATATGGCACGAGCCACCTTGCCGGCAATGGGTTATACGCAGCGATTGTGTTGCTGGTGGTTTTTGTAGTTGGCAGGTTGCTGGCTGATAAAAGCAAGCTGTTCGATGTTTTGGCTTTATTGAGTTTAATTGCAGTGTGCATCCTGGCCGGGCTGGGCAAATATGTCCTGATACTTGTGCTGATGATTCTGATAAAAAATACCAACCCGCGTTTGAGAATCGACCAGGCGTTGAAATTCTTCTGGGTTTATTGTTTTGGTGCAATGGCTGTGGCGATTATTTTGGCATCGCTCGGCAGTTTCTTTGGAATAGGCTGGCTTTAAAAGTTTTGAGTTATTAGTCCTTAGTTTTGAGTTTAACTCATAACTCAATATTCAAAACTCATAACTTTTTCCTGTAAGGAAAATAAAATGAGCTGGAAAATGTGGTCTTTGAAGAAATCGGTGTGGGTCTTCCACGTTAATACCGGCGCATGTAATAACTGCGATATTGAAATTGTCAACTGCCTGACTCCTAAATTTGACATCGAGAGGTTCGGCATAAGGCTGGTCGGCTCACCCCGGCACGCTGATGCTCTTTTGGTAACCGGTGTGGTTACTGCTCAGGCGGCGCCAAGACTGCTCGAAGTCTATAGACAGACCCCGAAACCTTGTGTGGTTATTTCCATCGGAGCTTGTGCTGTTGATACAGGAATATTTTATAAGGGCTATCACGTGGTTGGGCCGGTGGATAAAATAATTCGCAAGGAAGACCCGAATGCGATTATTGCTTATGTGCCGGGCTGCCCGCCGAAGCCTGAGGCTATGATATCCGGCGTGCTTAAGACGTTAGCGGCATTGTAGCACGGGCTTGAAGCCCGTGCAGGCACGGCCAAGATGGCCGTGCTACAGGATGTA
>CAZYWY010000367.1:1582-2467 GCA_964651605.1 uncultured Pirellulales bacterium
TTAAGGCACTGTCAGCTATATAACGGGATATGAATATGAATCAGCAGGAACTTAATTCAAGATTGTTGGAAATAAAAGACAGGCTCATCGATATTGTCCGTACTTCGGACACAAGGATATATCTGCCCTGTGAAGCAGAGAATGCTTTCGATGTTTGCAGGTATTTGTTCGAGAATTTGGCTTTAAGATTTGTGATTGCTACAGGAATCGATTCCGAGCACTGGTTTGAGATTTTGTATCATTTTTCCAACGACCAGACTGGGCAAATGGTTACCGTTAAGGCTCTTATCCGCGACAGAGAAAATCCGGCTATTGAGTCCGTATCGCCGCTTTTACCCGGCGCCGAATGGATAGAAAGAGAAATCCACGATATTCTTGGAATCGAGATTAAGAACCATCCGAATATGCGTCGTCTGATTCTATCTGATGATTGGCCGCAAGGCGTATATCCGATGAGGAAAGAAGTGCAAAAATGAAACAGACAGTAAAACAACCCGTTCTTGCGGTAGGTCCTTTTCATCCGCTACAGGAAGAGATGGAATTTTTCCAGCTTACTGTCGATGGCGAGATAGTTACCGATATAGATGTCAGGATTTCCTATAACCACAGAGGCATTGAGAAAATCAGTGAGACATTGCAGTTCGACCAGGTGCCGTATCTGGTCAGCCGGGTCTGCGGTATCTGTTCAGCTTCACATCCGCTGGCTTATGTGCAGGCAGTTGAGGAGATTGCCGGCGTAAAACCGCCTGAGCGTGCATTATATGTGCGTACGATAATAAATGAGCTTGAGCGAATTCACAGCCATATGTTATGGGTGGGTCTTGCCGGGCATTTCATCGGCTACGATACGGTTTTTATGTGGGCGTGGAAGTATCGCGAGCCGGT
>CAZYWY010000368.1:0-2461 GCA_964651605.1 uncultured Pirellulales bacterium
AATTCGGAAGTTTTCGGTCAACAGCGTTCGTAACTCAGGCAGATATTTCTTTCGCTTCCGGAAAAAATGCTCGCAAGCTGCAGCTATTTGTTCATTTGACGATGTGTAGTCCTTCATATATCCTATATATCGGACAGGAGTGGCTTTTTTATTGAGTAAACCGAATTTTTCAATCAAGAACAGTATAATAGCAATCTTACATTCACCAGTCAAAAGGCTTTTGCCAAACCTGTTTCAGCGAATTGATATCGGAATTTATCACTACACTGCCGTCCTCGGCCTTTATAACGAGCGATTTTTCCGCTGTAACTTTGCCTATCAGGCCGAACGGCAGATTCAGCATCAGCCTGGCAAAAGTGTTGAAATTCTCCGGTTTTACTTCAACGATATATCGACTAAGTGACTCGCTGAAAAGCTGTGCATCTGTCCGGCTGCAGTCTTTGCTTCGGGGCAGACCTCGCAGGTCGGCTACTATGCCCAGACCACCTGCAAAAGCCATCTCGGCAAGCGCCACAGCCAGCCCGCCCTCCGAGCAGTCGTGACAACTGACAACAAGACCTTTTGCGATTGCATCGGCGAGCCGCCGGGCGAGCCGCGGGGCCATCCCCAAATCCAGCTTAGGCACGTTCGCACCGAGCTGTCCCTGAATCTTGTAGTAGTGCGAGCCGCCCAGCTCATTTTTTGTTTGTCCTGCGATAAACAACAGATTTGAGACATTTTTAACATCCATTGTTACGCATTTTTTAACATCGTCCACCAGCGAGAGCGCACTTATTAAAAGCGTCGGCGGAATGCTGATGGTCGTGCCGTCCTCACAGGCAAATTCATTATTCAGCGAATCCTTTCCTGAAATAAACGGCGTCTCGAAGGCCATTGCCCCGTCATAACAGGCCTGTGCAGCACGCACGAGCGAACCCATAGTCTGCGGTTTTGTGCAGTTGCCCCAGCAGAAATTGTCCAGCAGGGCGATTCTATCGGGCCGGCCCGCGACGCAAATAAGATTCCTGACAGCCTCATCTATCCCTGCCAGAGCCATCCAGTACGGGTCGATGTCACCATATAGAGGGTTCATACCGCAGGCTACGGCAAGACCCTTTTCGGAGTTTAATTTCGGCAGTAATACCGCAGCATCAGACGGGCCGTCATTGGCACAGCCGGTCAACGGCTTGACGACCGAACCGCCCTGAACCTCGTGGTCGTACTGGCGGATTACCCATTCCTTGCTTGCGATATTGTAAGAGCCGAGTATTTTCACAAGCTCATCGTTGTAATTGTCTTTTTCAGGTATGTTAGGCTCAACAAGCTGTGACGTCTGCCAGGTGGCCTGTCGAGAGTATTTCGGCACGCCGTCGTGCAGAAAATCCATATCGAGCTGGCCGACCGGAGTGCCGTTATATCGCAGAGTCAGCTTCTTATCATCTGTGAACCTGCCGATGACGGTTGACTCGACATTTTCACTCTCGAAAAGTTTCGTCAGGGCATCAATATTTTCCGGTTTGACTGCCAGCACCATTCTTTCCTGTGCCTCGCTTATCCAGATTTCGGTATAGCTCAGGCCTGCGTATTTCAGAGGCGCTTTATCCAAATTGACCTCTGCTCCGAGATTTTGTCCCATCTCCCCGACTGCACTGCTGAGACCGCCTGCGCCGCAGTCGGTAATCGCCTCATATAATCCCGCCTGGTTGGCCTGGAGCAGGACGTCGAGCATCTTCTTTTCGGTAATCGGGTTGCCGATTTGCACTGCGTGCGAGAAAATTGTCTCGTGTTCGTGCGTCATCTGGCCGCTCGAAAATGTCGCACCGTGAATGCCGTCTCTGCCGATTCTGCCGCCGACCATCACGATTAGATTTCCTGCCTGCTGGTGTTTGGTGCATTTGTTTTTGTCCATCAGGCCGATATTGCCGCAAAAAACCAGCGGATTGGAGATGTATCTGTCGTCAAAGTAGATTGCCCCGTTGATAGTCGGGATACCCATTCTGTTGCCATAATCCCGCACGCCGGCCACCACACCTCTGAAAATTCGTCTGGGGTGCAGTATGCCTTTGGGGACATCCTCGTGTTTTTTATCAGGCTCGCCGAAACAGAAAATATCCGTATTGGCGATGGGTCTGGCACCAAGGCCGGTGCCCATAGGGTCGCGAATTACCCCGCCTATGCCGGTGGCTGCTCCGCCGTAAGGGTCAAGTGCTGACGGGTGATTATGCGTTTCGACCTTGAAGCACACAGCCGATTCTTCATCAAATTCAACAACCCCTGCATTATCGGTGAAAACCGAAATACACCATTGTTTGTTCAGCTCTTTTGTTACTCTGAAAATTGTGTCTTTGAGCAGGTTGTCGAAATGCACATTTTGGCCTTCAATATTTATATCTACTGCACTTCTGAAGGTCTTGTGGACGCAGTGTTCGCTCCAGGTCTGGGCGATGCTTTCCAACTCGATATCGGTCGGCTCTCTGTCGAG
>CAZYWY010000369.1:0-2459 GCA_964651605.1 uncultured Pirellulales bacterium
GCTGAGCATACTTTGTTCGACAAACGGATTTAGTAAGAACTGGTTCAAGAGCAGTCATCTGTCATAAGAACATTATGTGAGTTTATATGCTCAGCGCATTAAATATTCACAATCAGTATAAGAGACTTGCAATGATAGCGAAGCAAATTTATTATTGCGATAGTTGCAAACGAAACTCTTATGGATAGATGGATATGTTCGGCATAGTCGGCATAATACGTAAAGACAGGCAAGCTCCTGAAGATATAAAAAAAATCTACGAAGGACTGATTTCGCCCCTGCTTAAAGACAAGCTGACTGTCAGGAATTTGCATAAGGATGAATCCTGCATAGTCTCGACAGTCGAGCCGGAGCTTGAAAGTGTCCGCTCAACTTTCTTTGAACAGTTCGAGGACGGTATTTCGGTAACAATCTTCGGCGAAATTTACAACGACCTGCAGGCAGGCGAATCCCCGACAGAATATGTTCATCGGCTTTTTGTCAAAGATGGAGTGACATCTTTTGCCGGGCTTAATGGTTCGTTTTGTCTGTTCGTATATAACCGGCGGGAAGCTGAAGGGTTTCTGGTTGCGGACAGGTTCGCAAGCAAGCCTGTCCTCTATTATATCGGCGGGGCTTGTGTCATATTTTCGCCGGACCAGAGGTCTTTTGTTGATTCGGGGGCTGTCTCAAGGAAGGTCAATTTGGCTGCTGTTGCTGCTATGCTTAGCAGCGGCCATCTTTATAACGATGATACTTATATTCAGGATGTCAAATACCTGCGGGGCGGTCTGGCATTACGGACAAAGCCGGCAGAAACACAAATCATTAAGTACTGGGATTATGTAATCGAACCGCAGGGCGATGAAGGATTGCAGGTTTACAAGCTGCGATTGTCACCACTGCTGCTTCAGGCGGTTGAAAGGCGTATTAAAAACCAGTCCAGGCCGGTGTTATTTCTGAGCGGGGGACTCGACTCGAGGGCAATTCTTGGCGCCTGTATGGAGCTGGGGTTAAAGGTTGAGCTTTGTTCCTATTACAGCAGAAATGATATAGAATCCGATGCCTGCGTTGCTGAAAAATTAGCGAAGCTATCGGGGATGCCTTTTCGCTTAATCAGTTACGACCAGTCGGATATTCTGGAATGTGTCCGCCGGACAACGCCTTACTTCGGTGCAATGCGCAGTTCTATCTACGAGTTTGAGGCTCTTAATAAAATACGCGGCGATTACAGCTCAATCTTTATAGGGGATGAATCGTTTGGCTGGTACGATTATGCCCTGGCAAACGAAGAAGATATGTTTGCAAGTGCGAATATGTATCATTTATCGAACAGCTCAATATCAAAACTGCTGTCTGCTGAACATTACCGGCGCATTCGGGCTGATGATGAAGCAGGTTTTAATAGGCTCTCAAACCGGACAGAACTTGTCGATATTTACGCTCGAAGGGTATATTTTGGTACAACTGAATGTGTTGGCCGGGATATAATTCCGGGCCGTTGTTTTCTCAATTATGCTGTGGCAAAGGTTCGCCAGCCCTGGCTTGACAACGATATTCTTGATTTTATGCGGCTGCTGCCGAGTCAATACAGCCGGTCAAAAGTGCTTTTTGATTCAACGGTCAGAACGATGTTTCCGCATCTTTTCTCGGTCCCCAAGGCAACGAATCAGGGCAGTTTCCAGGAATCTTCTATGTATTATTCTCTGATTCTGAAAAAGAATCCGGACATAGTAAGTCGAGTTTGTTTTAAGGAAAAATATCCGATAGATTCTATTTTCGACCGGGACGCTCTTGAAAGTTACCTCCGTTTGCCGGCTTATTCGTTTAGCGGCCGGTTCAGGGAGTACGTCAAGACGTCAAACATTATGCCCTTGAGAAAATTAAGTCAAATTATTTACGACGCAGCCAAACGGCGTTCGGCGGTTTTTGCCAAGAAGATGAAAACCTCTCATTTATGTAATTTATCACAGCATCAAATCCTTGAACGAATTGCCATTCTTCGACTGATAACCGGCGATGAACTGAAGCTCAAGATTGATTGACATCCGGTGATTATCGCTTCTTATTGACAATGAAAGTCGGCTTTATGGTTTTAAGCCAATGACACGAACTCAACTTACTTTTTGTTGATTTAGGCAACACATCCTGTTCACCTTAGATTTTTAGAGGTTAAAATGGGCCATCTTCCGAAACTGTCTTAAACAAACACTTTTTGACATAAATTGCTCACATTTTGACACAAACTGACCTGAAACGAACAAAAAATGAACAATTCTGACCAATCCTCATTTTTGAGCGAAAAACAAGGGTGCAAAAAGTCAAGGAAAGAAATCGAAATTTTTGGGAAGTTTAACGAAAATTACCCAGTTTTACGTTCTTTTTGTTGTTCAACGTATATATCCAAAAGGTGTCTTATCATTTTTTGATATTGTGTATTATGCTTTTTAGACTCCTTCTTAAAGAAATCAACGGACATT
>CAZYWY010000370.1:0-2449 GCA_964651605.1 uncultured Pirellulales bacterium
GATGCTTTCTTACCAGGAACAAAATACTTTGAATTACCATGAATTATTTGGATACCATGTTTAGGTTTTGGGCCAAAGTAGATTTGTACATTATATTTCTCAGCAACTATCATATTGATTGTTGCCTCGTTACCATTAGAAAATGAACAGCCTTTTGAATCAAAAAGATAACGATAACCGATTCGATTGTTTGCACATTTGTTTGTCATTATTTTTCTCGCAAAGAACTCTTTCCAAACAGAATTATTTCAGAACGATTCATTCTGCATTTTCGGTTAATAGACTATCACATTCCGCTTTGTTTGTCAGCAGAATTTTTGTTATTGTTTGTCATTCCCGCGCAAGCGGGAATCCACTTTCTTTCGCTGCGTTTCTGGATTCCGCATCGAGTGCGGAATGACAGGAGAAGGTTGCCACGGCCTGCTTTGCAGGCCGCGCAATGACATTTTCAACTGCTGCAGGCGTGACCCTTTGCAATGAAATTTAACAGCGGATGCGGAAGGTCTATTTATGGTTGTACGGTCGTGTCATAGCGGACGCCGGATGGGACAGGCACCGGCACAGTAACGCTGACGCCGTAATTGCCGGCGGTCTGCTGAGATGAATCGACCGCAACAAAAGCCGTGTAAGCCGACATCAGGCCATATTCGAGTGCCACCTGTTTAATCTGGTCGGTAAGCTCCGAATCGCTGTCATAAACCGCCCTGTTGGCAAGGGTCTCAATTTGTTTGCGAGCCCAGACGCAGGCGATGCCCGGATGTGTCGCAGACGACTCTTCCGTATTGATTGCAACTGCGATTTCCTGCTCGAAATTTCCTGCATTTGCGGTAATACGAATTGTTGCGTTTTTCCTGCCGGTGAATCTGCCGGTAACAATTACAGGCCGACCGACAAACAGGTCGGGGACAACAGCAGGATACACTTCCTTAACCTGCATACCGCCCCAGTCGATTTTTACATCCGTAAGGGCAGGGTGACTTATGCGCTCCTAGAAAGAATCAATAATGTCACCTGCATTTTCATCCAGTCCGACATAAGCGACCGCACCTTTGCCGATTTTGGCCATAGCATCCAGAAGGTATCTGTTGACGCTTGTTCCGACGCCGAAGCTGAAAATCCTGCTTGAGCCGAGTTTCTGATGAACAGCTTCGAGGATTTCAGTTTCGTTGCCGATGTAACCGTCGGTCATAAACGATACCAGCCGGAATCTTCTGGGGTCGTGCCGAAAATCAAGGGCAGATTTGAGACCCTCAATCATCATTGTCCCGCCGCCGCTTTGCAGATTTGCGACATATTCAAGCCCCCTGCGAATATTTTCAGCCGTTGCAGGCACCGGGTCCGGCCCGAACTGCGAGGCCTCATTCGAGAATCGAATTATCTGGAAGGTGTCACCCGGTTGAAGCTGCTTTAGCGCGCGAGTTACAGCATCCTTGGATTTATCGAGTGGTTTGCCGCTCATACTGCCGGAGCAGTCCATAACGAAAATCATCTCCATCGCCGAGCGTTTCACCGACGCAAGGGTCTCCGGCGGATACAACATCAGAGAAAAGAATCCGCCCCGCTGGTCCTGATGTGTTACAAGAGCGGATTTTAAGGTCTTGCCCGCAACTCTATAACGCAGGACGAAATCCTTGTTGGGGATGCTGTCTAAGCTGCTTAATTTAACTTCTCTTCTTTGTGAGCTTGTTCTGCTGTTTGTAATTACATGGGTCGGACAGGTCATTTCCTCGATTGTCACGCCGGCATCGATGTTCACCGCAAGGGAAATATCGTGGCCGCTACGCTCATTGGGCCTAAGGTATTGCACTTCCGTGCTTTGGCCGGAGATGCCGGTGCTGCTTCTTGCGACAGCGCCGACGCCATCGGTGGTTCCGGGCGGATTAAATCTTGGCCCGACAACCATCGGAAATACGAATTCGTACCAGCCGTCCACATAAGCAAGTGTGTTGAAGTATTTGATATTGACATCGATTTCTTTTTTCGGCTCGATGTTTGCGACTTTCTGTGTGAAGATATTAGGCCGTTCCTGTGTCAGAAGCGAGGCGACATAGCCCTGGCTTTTTGCCTGCTGATAAATCTGCTCGGCCTCCTTCCGCTCACGAATGATGCCACGGATTTTACGCTCGCCAATTATCATAATAAATTCGTTGACCGCCGCATTTTCCGGCAGCGGGAATACATAAGTTGCTTCAATTTTTTCGCCATAAGGATTCTGGAACTGCTGAGTAACTTCCACCGTTGCGATGTAACCGTCGATTTGCCCTTTTACATCGGTATGCTTGAGCGGCAGAGGCACTTCCTTTTCCTCCTGCGGCAGTTTCACCAGCATCGACCCGCAGCCGGGTGTATCATAAGTAGGAGCAGGTCTGACAACCGGCGGCCTTGCTATAATCCAGATTTCATCGGCAGAGACGAGCAATTCAGGCGGAATTGTAGTCGTTCTTGTTGT
>CAZYWY010000371.1:0-2447 GCA_964651605.1 uncultured Pirellulales bacterium
AGCAGACCTGTGATTTTATTGAGCTGACGATATTTCACCGCCCGCTCGCTCATCCACGAGCCGAACACAGCATTGATTGCGTGTTTCAACTGGACTTTGCCATCCTGCGGGAACAACTGGCCGACGTGTTTTTTGTACACTTGCTTGTATTGCTCGACCAGTTCTTTTAGCTGCTCTGCATTTAACTCGTTGTCGAGCTTGACACCGGCCTTTTCCTTAGCGGCGTGTATAACCTCCTCGAAATGGTCGTGGTAACATCCCATAACCACATCGCCGAACATATCAATGAACCGCCGATAAATATCATAAGCAAATCGCGCATTCGATGTCCTCTCGATTATGCCTGCGATTACCTTGTCATTGAGTCCCAGATTAAGCACCGTATCCATCATTCCGGGCATCGACGCAGCAGCGCCGCTTCTGACGGATACCAACAACGGCCTGGCAGGATTGCCCAGCTCGGCACCCATCACCTTTTCCAGCCTGGCAAGGTTCTTGTTGATTTCTTCTTCAAGCCCTTTTGGCCATTTGCCTTTGCTTGAATAGTACTCGCCGCACAACTTCGTGGAAATGGTAAAACCGGGCGGGACCGGCACACCAAGATTGGTCATCTCAGCAAGATTGGCGCCCTTGCCTCCAAGAAGTTCCTTCATTTTCGCATTGCCTTCGGCCTTGCCGCCGCCGAAAAAGTACACCCTTTTATCTGCCATTCTTACGTTCTCCTGTCTATAAATAAAGTTTTGAGTCCTTAGTTCTTAGTTTTGAGTTACAACTCAAAACTCAACACTATACAAAGAGGCTAACTATATTCAGCTTGAGCAATTCTGTCAAGAAAGTTTCTTCTGGAGGATATTTTTCCAAATGCGATTTAGCCGGATGATTTGCTCTGGCTAAATTAGGAGTTGTCTGATAAAATCCAAATGTAGTTTATTCATAAGGTGGTAATATGAGTAGCGATGAGCTGTTCCCGATAGGTTTGGCAGCCAGGAAAGCAGGAGTCTCCCGGCAGTCTCTGCAATATTACCTGATGGTCGGGCTGCTCAAACCCACAGAAATCACGCCCACCGGAAGAAGATTGTTCGACGCAAAAGCGATTGAACGTATTAAAATAATAAAAAAACTCAATGACAGCGGCTACCCTTTACGGGCAATAAGGGAGCTGTTTATGCAGAACCGGGGTTCAGCGACCAGGGTTCAGAAAACCGACCCCTGACAACTGACCCCTGAAACCTCTGTATGTTTGAAAGGATTCATCAATGAGTGATTATGAAACCAAACAAAAAAGACAAAATATTATAGTCGGCATTTTCGTACTTGCAGGCCTGTGTGCCCTCGTTTGGCTCATAGCCAAGTTCGGCGACCTGCCTATCGCCGTCAGCGAAATGCGCTCCTTTGAGGTAATCGTCCAGTTCCCCACTGCAAAGGGCATCGAAAAAAATGCACCCGTGGAATTCTGCGGCTATCGGGTCGGCAAGGTCACGCAGGTGATGGCTCCGGAACGACTGAAGGATAAAATAACAGGCCTGGTGTATCATCAGACCAAAGTCATCCTGAATATCGACAAGAAGTACGCCGATATCCCCGCAAATGTGGATGCGAAATTGATGACACGCAGCCTGGGCAGCAGCTATATCGATCTGTTGTTTAACCCCCAAACACAGACTGCACCGCCTGAGCCAAATAAACCTTACCTTGCCGGCGGGATGGTATTGCAGGGTTCGACCGGTATGACCAGCGAATTCTTCCCCGCCGAAAGCCAGCAAAAACTCCTCGAACTGATAGACGGCGTCAATAGGCTTGTCGCCAATGCAAATGAAATTATCGGCAGCCAGGCCAACAAGGACAATTTGAAACTGACTCTCGCCAATCTCGCCGAGGCATCCGGCCATTTACAAAAAACTCTGGATGACATACACCAGTTGGCCCAGGCCGGCACAACCACCCTGCAGCACGCAGACTCTAAAATCGACCAGTTGACCGAAACAATCAACACCGCAGGAGCAGATTTCAAAAATCTCTCCGCCGCCGGCGTAAAAACCCTCGATACGGTTAATAACACCTCAAACAAGATGGCTGCATCCGCCGACAAGCTCGTAGCCGCAACTATTGAAACGACCGTGCAGTTGAACCAGACCCTCAGCGAGCTTCACTCGATTTTAGCCAAGGTCAATACAGGCGAAGGTACTGCCTCGCGGATTTTGAATGATGGTGCTGTCTATGAAAATCTGCTCGAGAATACCGAACAGCTCGAGTCGGTGCTGAAGGAAATGAAAATCTTTATTGAGAAATGGCAGACTCAAAAAATCAAAGTCACCCTGTTCTAAAGCAGATGAACCGGCAGGCCCTGCCCCACCGATTGTTCTTGTTATATTATCAATGACTACTCCCCACTGTCATTCCCGCGCAGGCGGGAATCCATTTTTTCATAGCTTTCCTGGATTCCGCAT
>CAZYWY010000372.1:0-2414 GCA_964651605.1 uncultured Pirellulales bacterium
GGGATCTGCTCTAACAGATAATGTATCTATGTTAAGATTTGAATGGACTTCAGCTATCTTCAATTTTGGTTGATAATCTATAGATACGATACGTTTATTCGTATCCTTTAGCTCATTTTCATTATGACAAGTTCTAACAAAAGCGATAATTCCAAATAACGAAGCAAATATAAAGATTATATCTCTTAATTTATCAAAATTTGATGCTGAATTCTTGTTAGGTGTATTTGATTTCACATTTTTTTTACTCATAGGTTTTGTTTATCCACTTTAGCCAAGTAGCCCATCAAACCAGATTATATCCCTTAATATACCATTACAGAAGTTTCGCTCAATCAATGCTGCTGATTAGATTATATCCCTGCTCGCAAAACAAGCAAATACATTTTATCACTCTCAAAGTAAGTTTATATGCTCAGCGCATTAAATATTCACAATCAGTATTAGTTCAAATTTGTTTTTGTAAATACGACTCACAATAGTCGGCATAGCCATTAAAATTATCAAGGCTCTTTACCCCTGAAACATTATATTCACAATAAAAATATTCTCAGCATTTCTTTTGTATTATACAATAAACCAGAAAATAGTTTAATGTTTATCCTCTATTAATTTAGTAAGTTGAAAGTTTTAGGAAATCATGAAATTGCTAATCTATGGTGGCGGTTCAGTTGGTCTTGGTATCGCAAGCTGCCTGCTTAAGTCAAAACAAAAGGTTACTATCATTGCCAGAGAGGATACTGTTTCACATCTGCGGCAATATGGACTTGTCAGAAAAGGAATTTTTGGGCAGTTTTATGCAAAACCGGCAGAGTTTGACTGTTCAGCATCTTTGAGTGCAATATCAGCACAGATTTATGATTATATTCTGGTTAGCATCAAGTCCTGTGATTCGCTTGAAGCAGCTAAAGACATTTCTAAGCATAAAGATTTTTTCAACAATGCAACCCGAATTGTATTATTCCAGAATGGCTGGGGAAATGCAGAAATATTCTCTTCATTTTTTCCCGAGGAACAGATTTTTAATGCACGCGTTATTACAGGCTTCCGCAGGCCAAAACCAAATGAAGTCATTATAACTGTGCATGCAGATTCAATTCATATTGGAAGTTTGTTTACTGGAGATTCATTGAGTATTCAAGACCTATGCAAAGACATAACTGATGGGGATATACCCTGTCAATCAACCAAGACAATCGAAAAAGACCTCTGGGCAAAGATGCTTTATAATTGCGCACTAAATCCACTCGGTGCAATTTTAGATGTCCCTTATGGCACCTTGGCTGACAATGATTCTACAAGATTCATTATGGATAATATTATAGGGGAAATCTTTAAGATTTTAACAGCTTCGGGCTATAGGACACACTGGACAAAAGCCCAGGATTTTCTAAAAGTATTTTACAGCAGACTGGTGCCAGATACTGCCGGACATAAATCCTCAACCTTACAGGATATACTCGCAAAAAAGAAAACTGAAATAGAAGCATTAAATGGTGCAGTTATCAGGCTTGCCGAAGAGCATAATATCGATGTGCCTTATAATAAAACTGTCTATAATATAATCAAATTTATTGAAGGTAATCGCTGTTAATGAATAATAGTTTTACTATGGAAAAGTTCTGATATGAAAATACGAAGTGCTCTACTGGCCGTAATCGGCATCCTGATTATATTTCTGAACGGTTGCTCGAGGATTGCCAGCAAACCGCAGGAGGCAAGCCTCACTATCGCAACATGGAATTTACGGGGGTATAGCACTGGTATCGTAAAAGAGGATAAAATCTTGTTAAAATAAACGTTTGATTATCATTGTCTTGTTTATTAAATTTCATACATTTTAGAGAAGTATTTGGTGATGGAAAGAAGCTCGTAGATATATGTTGATATTCACAAAATGGAGAAGACAACGCGTTAGTAAGAAGGCCTTTCCCGAGCCCTGGCTGAAAATAATAGAAGAGAATGTGCCATTTTATAAGAAGCTACCGGTTGAGGATAAAAAAGAACTGCAGCAACACGTACTTATATTCATAAGTGAGAAACATTTTGAAGGCTGTGGTGGTTTGAAGATTACCGATGAAATACGAGTCACCATAGCAGCACAGGCATGTATTTTATTACTCCATCGCAAAACTGATTATTACCCTGGGCTATCTTCTATTCTTGTGTACCCCCAGGCCTATGTTGCTCGTATGACCGAACATCAACCAAATGGCATTGTGACAGAAGGTTATGATTTACGCTCAGGAGAATCCTGGCATAGAGGGTCTGTCGTATTATCCTGGGATGATGTCAGAGGTGGAACAGCAAATATTCATGATGGTAATAACGTTGTCTTACATGAATTTGCACATCAGCTGGACGATTCCGGGGCTAAGGGTGATAATACACCAGTTTTTCAAAATCGCTCCAGT
>CAZYWY010000373.1:0-2411 GCA_964651605.1 uncultured Pirellulales bacterium
AAGATTATCAACGTCTTTGTCTTCCCTGAACAAACCGCCGTTATAAGGCGGGATTCCTCGCCTTTGGTTTCCTTCGTCGATACTGCGGAATAATTGGAGAAAGTTTTGCCATCTGGGATTTGTAACTCTGGCAAACGGAGGAATTTCCTCCCAGGCTTTTTTAAGTGATTTTCCCGGCAGAAGGTCGCGGTCCTGGCAGAAGGCCACAAAAACGATACGGTCGATGAGTTTTTGCGCTATGCGAATAGCATCATCGAGCAGTAAATTATGGGCTTGGCCGGAAAGATACCGCAGGAGTTGCAGGCGGTTGTCATGATAATATTTGTAAAGCTCATCGCCGACCTGCTTCTGGCGATTGATAGATTTTTCAAGGAGCAAATCTGCACGAGGCGTTTGGCCCGGCGATTCGGGAATCAGACCTTTTTTCTGAAAGATGTAATAGAATTGCAGGAAAGTTTCCTTATTACGAAGCTCCTGGAGGGTAAATAGTTCATAGGCTCGCGGGGTGTGGTTGCGATGATACAGCCGGAAACTTACGAAATTACAGACAATACCCCAGGGACATTCAGGCAGAGCATATATATAATCCCAGCACTGCTGCACGGGTGTACGACCATTTACACGGTCTTTGTCAACATTGACTGTCGGACCTTTTAATTCGATAACGGCTTGTGGAATATTTTTTTGATGATGGCCAAAAACTCCGATAGCAGCATCAGCACAACCACCGTTAATAGAGAACTTCGGTTCGAGATTCCAATTGTCTTTATCTTCCGAGAATAAGCTATACCCGAGCGCCTTGCTGAATACCTCGGTTAAAAACTCAGATTCAAGCGATGTCTCTTTGCGTGGGTCGAGTTTGCCGGCGGATTCCATATCAGCCCATTTTAGAATTACCTGATAAGCATCTTCCTGTTCTTTATTATCGAGCCGCTTATCACGAGATTCCTGCAGGAGAATATTGGGGAGGAAAAGCGGACGCGTCCGGCGACCTTCGCCATAACGGGCTTTATTCATTTCCGGAAATAGATGTTCACCTTTTGGAGTCAATTCCGACAATCCTATATCTGCGGTTCTTAACAATAGACAGAACAGATTTTTGATTCTAAGCAAAAAAAGGGCAAGAGCAACAAAAAAGCGAGCAAGAGCTACTGTCAGAATGGACAAAAATAAGGCGAGGTCGTGGCTCCGGCTGGGGGGGAGACCGGCAAACCACGCTGCCTCGCCGAGGTTCGTAAGCTGCTCAAAACAGCATTACTACATTTATATCGACTGAAATCCCTTAAAAAACACTGTAAAAGTACATATTTGAGGAGTTCCTGTCAATTGAAAAGCAGAAATAAAAATTTTCCACCCATGATTAAAACATAGGTCCAACTACAACATCGTTTAGTATATCCGAGATTGCAAAAAAAAGCAAGCCTAAAATTGCCCGTTATTGGTGTTTTTTGAGCCAAAATATCGCAAAATTCGAGTAATCCGCTTCCTAAAAAAAGTACCGGAAATCATCAGTAACCAGCCGGATTACATTATAATAGTGATTGAAAAAAATTCCGTAAGCGGATAAAATCGCCCGAACTCCGGAGAGGTGTCGGAGTGGCTGATCGAGCAGCCTTGGAAAGGCTGTGTAGGGCTTGTCCTTACCGCGGGTTCGAATCCCGCCCTCTCCGTTAGTTTTTAGGTGCCTTTTGTAACTGCTTAGGAATGCGTAGGTTGTGGAAGTGCTTCTTGAAAATGGGGACATGACTGTCCTAAGAATGTCCTACTTTCTGTTTTCTCAGCCTCGAAGCTCATGCTGTTCATAGCTGCCAAAGCGTGCCTGTCATTCATAGTGAAATACATGTCCAGAATTGCAATCGATGAGTGACCCATCCATTCCAGAACATATTTATAGGACATATTCTGCTGAGCACAATAGCTCGCAAAGAAATGCCTGAACGTATGCAACTTGTACTGCTGGGGATTTTGAAAACCACAATGCTTGCACAAGTTCTTGAGGTATGCCCGCAACTTCTTTGGGGAAACTTTTTTGTCATCAGGCAGGAGAAAAACAAGTTCAGTTTTTCCCTGCAAGCGTTGTAGAATTGGTTTTAGTTTCCGGTTGTGGATAGGAATAAATCTGTCTTCCTTGTCCTTTGGTCTATCACCGCTGCCGCCACGATGTACGTGAATGACGTTGCTATCCAAATCCACATCTTCCCATTGAAGCTGTTGCAATTCGCCGATTCGCATTCCTGTGAAAGCCAGCGTAGCAAACATCGGTACTGCCCATTCTTCTGCATTAGATATAAGCAATTCTACCTGCTCAATCGTAAAACAAAGTTGCTTTGGTGATTTTACCTTCTCAAAGCGAATCGGCTCTAAGCTCGACTTTTGCCATTTTATATAGTCATGCTGCCTGGCTGAGATAA
>CAZYWY010000374.1:0-2411 GCA_964651605.1 uncultured Pirellulales bacterium
TGGTCAGCATAATCGGCCTGGACGAGGAAAAAGTCCGCCAACTCTGCGATGAAGCTCTCGAAAACAGCACCGGCGACGAGGAATCCGAGACGGCAGACGATGAACGATGGACGATGGACGATGGACAAGATACGAGCGACGAGGGACGAGAGACGGTCTTAGTGCCGGTGAATTTCAACTGCCCCGGACAAATCGTAATCAGCGGCAGCAAATCCGCCTGCAGAAGGGCGAAAGACCTGGCGGGCAAGTACGGTGCAATTAAAGCGGTAAGGCTTGAGACGGCAGGAGCTTTCCATACCGAGCTGATGGCCGGCGCCGCGGCACAGCTTAAAGCCGCCCTGGCAAACTGCAAAATCTCCGAGCCGAAAACCAAAGTTATCGCCAACATCAACGCTGAATATTATAAAAGCAGCAGCCAAATCGCCGACGGCCTGGTAAAACAGCTCGTCCGCCCGATCCTCTGGCAAAAATGTATGGAGCGTCTGCTGGCTGACGGGGTTGAAAAATTCTATGAAATCGGCCCCGGCAGGGTACTGACCGGCCTGTTCAAAAGAATCAGCCGAAAGACAGAGGTCAACAATATCTCCTCTGCCCATGCCATCAGCGAACTTTTCAACAAGCAGGCCTGATGAGCCAAAAGCCGTTCTGCGAAGCTGCCAGACCGAAAGGACCAATATGAAAACCGTAGCTTTTAACGGCAGTCCGCACAAGGACGGCAATACCAACTTACTGCTGACCAAAGTGCTTGAGCCGCTCCGGGAAGCGGGCATCGAAACCGAAATCATTCACATAGGAGGCCAGCCCATTCACGGCTGTACCGCCTGCTTCAAATGCCGAATCAACCACAACAAACAATGCATCATCAAGGACGATATTGTCAATGACTGCATCGCCAAAATGGTCGAGGCCGACGCTATTATCATCGGCTCGCCCACATACTTTGCCAACGTCTCCTCGCAAACCAAGGCGCTAATCGACCGTGCAGGTATGGTTTCGATTATGAATGGCGGACTCTTTGCACGCAAAATCGGGGCAGGCGTTGTTGTGAATCGGCGGGGCGGAGCAACTGGGGCTTTTGATGCCATAAATCATCTTTTCCTGATGTCACGAATGATTGTGCCGGGCTCGATTTACTGGAACTTCGGCGTCGGGATGAACCCGGGCGATGTGCAGGATGATAAGGAAGCCCTGGCCAATATGAAAGATTTAGGCGAGACCATCGCCTGGCTACTTAAAACCTTGAAAACATAAAGTGATCTGATGGACTAAAGCTCCTCCTTGAAACCATGCTTAGCCATAATATTTTGTTACAAAGAGACAAAGATATGATTGTATAAAGGTTAAGATAAGTGATTATATATCAATACAGAAGGCAAATTGATCATGAAAAGGGGGTTGAATATTTCAAAAATCTTCTTGAAAAAGGGGAAATGAAATTTACTAAGCCTTCTGATTTTAATGATCCATTTGACTGTTGTCCTACGCAATTATCTGAATTACCTGAAAATGCTTTTCCCCATGCAGTTGGCAATGTGATAAATCAATCAATTCAAAATGTTCGTTCAACATTAAATGGCGTGGCTTGTTTTAGTGCACGCCCTGATAGCTTACTTATGTGGAGTCATTATGGAGACCAGCACAGGAGTGTCTGTGTTGGTTTTGACACTCAGATATTACTCGAAAATCCACCCCGGAATAGCAATGGAGAACCTCTTTATAGCGAAATAAAAGAAGTAATTTATACAAAAGATCGACCTGGTGAAGATGAAATAGACGCTCTTGTTAAAAAATATGAAGAATGGCGGTATGAGAAAGAATATCGTATAGTAAGTTCTATGAAAAGTGGAAATCCGGGATGGGGTCCTGGAATTTGGAATATTCCTCCTTGTTCCATTAAAGAAATTGTACTTGGTGCACGTGTACTACCACATATTGAAAAAGAAATTGTTCGTCTGATAGGAGTTTTAAGAAGAAATATTGCTATTAAAAAAGCCGTATTGCATATGAAGAAATTTGAGCTTTTAATAGAAAACCTTAATGAGCAACCCCAAGTACCTCCTATGTCAGGATTTGTATTAGATCCAAATAGTATTTGGCGAAAAACATAATCATTTCGGATAAATACAGGATGGCCTTTAGCTATTGTGGGGTAATGTAATAATGTGACAAATATCGGAGGACAAAATTCGGGGTGTAAATAAAAAATAATTAGCCCCTTAATTTATTAAGGGGTTCAATCAGTTGAAACGGTAAGACAACACCGCAATACATTGAGGAATGTAAAACATAACCCTGCAATAAATTGCAGGGCTAAATATTTAAAGATATGCGAAAGACACTCGGCTATATGATTACCTGGACGACTTACGGGACATGGCTGCAGGGAGATAAACGCGGCTATGTAAAAGATG
>CAZYWY010000375.1:0-2376 GCA_964651605.1 uncultured Pirellulales bacterium
GCCGTAGTTGTCTTTCGACATTACGGAGATGATATTATCCAGGTCAAAGCAGGCCGGATAAATCGGAGTAACATCGTTATTATTGCCGTAGTTGTTTCCTGCTGCCGCCACGAAAATCAGCCCTGCATCACCGGCGTTTTTTATGGCGTTGTAAAGTGCCTGCGAATAAGAAGAACCACCCCACGAGGCATTTAGGATGTTGGCCTTGTTATTGATTGCATAGCTGATGGCCTCGATTGCATCGCTGACGTAAAGCTCTGGCTCATCAATATAATCGTCGGCGAAAATTTTCAGAGACATTAGTTTTATGCCGGCTGCTGTCGTAGCATTTGCTGCATCAGCGGCTGCGCTTATTATGCCGGCTATATGAGTGCCGTGAAAGTAGCAATCGACCGGGTCGTTATCTCTGTCGGAAATATCCGCCTGGGTGCCGGCAAAATCATAACCGTAAATATCGTCTATAAAGCCGTTGCCGTCGTCGTCAACGCCTTCTTTGCCGTTTAATTCCGCTGTGTTGACCCAGATATGATTAGCCAATGCCGGATGTGCGTAATCAATACCCGTATCCAGAACCGCAACTACAACAGGATTTTCGCCGGTAGTCTGTCCTTCGCTGCCGGAACCGGCCATACCGGTAAGAAGAGCTGCTGCACCAGCCGATGTCGCAAAGTGCGAGAGCATCTTGTATTTGTAATTCGGCTCGGCAAATTTTATGTTAGCTGATGAATTGAAGCTGATAAATGCACTGATGACACTCTGTCCTTTTGGCAGTTTCACGACCGCCAGGCCGGATGATACATCATCGAGATTTTTTTCAACGGCGGCGCCTTCAATTATATAATTTGATACGAGATTTCTGATTGAACGTCGTGAGCGTGGCCCGACAAAAACAGGGCCGGACTTCAACTGTTCACCCGGAGCCGGGTCATTAAAAAGTACGAGCAGTTCTCCCTGTTTGTAATCTGTGGATTCGGTCTGTGTAAAGTTGAATAACCCGGAACCTGCCAGATTCTTAGCAGGTGACAAACCTGTTATAAATAACAGGGCCAGTAAGCCGATTAAAATTTGCCGTTTCATTTTTTTGCTTCGGATAAATCCCATTTCGAATTTACAATTTTCAATTGACAATTGTCAATTTGCTAACCCCCCATTATTCTGGTTCATGCTCTTCGTTCAAAATGATGGTTGGTTTAACCAGCATTATCATTACCTTTGTGTCTCTGATATAGGTGCGATTGCTGAATAACCTTCCCAGAAGAGGAATCTTGCTTAATATCGGCACACCTGCCTCTTTCTCGACCTCTGCAGAAATCTTCTGGCCACCAAGCATTAGCGTCCCGTTATCCGGCACACATACTCGTGTTTGGAGAGAGGATTGCTGCATTTCCGGGACATCTGCCCTGTATGGTGTGGTTGTGCCATCCGATGATAAATAATCGCCAGTCAGGGTTCTTATTCTCAGGAGGTCCTGATACTGAAGATTTAAGGCGAGTATTACATTTTTCTTGTCATGAGTTATAGTCGGGGTTATACTCAGCGGGATACCGACCGTTAATGTTGAGACCTGTGGTGAATTAGTAGCGCTGCCAGTTGTTGTAGTTGTGCCAGATATAGATGTGGTAGTGGTGCTAGCGCTGGCAGAGCCCTGCGGAGGCATCAAATAAGCAACAGTGTCTTGAACAGATATACTCGCTTGCTCTCCGCTAAGCACCGTTACCTTTGGGGCTATCATCGATTTTGAGTCTGTATGTGCCTCTGTTGCCCGTATTATTAACGCTACCTGTAAATCATCGAGTATTGAACCATAACCTCCGGTAATTCCCAAAGAGGGGGTTACGGCGCCAAGACTACCCTCAATTTTTGTTGAGATATCCGGCGTTGTTGTTGCATAAGAGCCTTGGTTGAACGCAACCTGCCCGATTTTACCGCCAAGATTTGCAACAGCGTCTAAATCAAGCCCGATATCTCTGAGAAAGTTTTCGGTAACAACAAGGATTCGAACTTCCAAGGAGACCTGATGTCCGAGTGACTGTCGCAGTGCCTCCAGAAGTTGTACGACCTGTTTATGTACTGCGGGAGTGTTATAAACAGCAAGTTTTTGTGGATTTGAAGTCGGGAAAGTCCACATCGCACCCTCGCCTTCTTCGCTGATATCATACCAACTAGTAGGGTCGATGGTCTGTTCTATAAGCGTTATAATGTCTGAAGAAGATTGTGCACTGGTCTGTCCCATGTTATTGCCATACATATTGCCTTGGCCGTACATATTGCCATACATATTACCCTGGCCATACATATTGCCTTGGCCGTACATATTACCTTGGCCGTACATATTTTGGCCGTACATATTGCCCTGGCCGTACATATTTTGGCCGT
>CAZYWY010000376.1:0-2372 GCA_964651605.1 uncultured Pirellulales bacterium
GATCACCCAGGCAAGTTTGCACGCCTTATCAACGATGACTTCCCGTGCGACTATCTTCCCTGTTTTCCCGAATCCGAACAAACCCACACTAAATGCCATGTCAACCTCCTTATGATATTCTGTATGCGAAGTGCACCATGACCGCTTGATATGATTTACTTCACTACACGTTATTTATATATCTGGATTTCCCATTTACACTCTTAAATAATTTTCTCCATACAACATCAATAATCTTACCAAAATTATCCTGAACGGTCAAAAAATCCTTTTACCAGAACAGTTTGACTGGAAATTCGCATGAAAACACCTCTTTTTATGCCCAACCTTTATTCCTATATTAGGGCATGCTACCTTCAAGGTGAACCAGAAGTATTATACAGGAGTATTGACCGAACAGCAAAAAAATGCTATACATTCAATACCCTCAGTTGGTTGAAAAGTGATTTTTCGCACTTTTTGCCGTATGGCTTTGGATTTTTACAGCACAAAAAGTGTTTTTTTGAATTTGGAGCAGTGGCAGAGTGGCTGATCGCGACGGTTTTGAAAACCGTTTCACCCTCACGGGTGACGGGGGTTCGAATCCCTCCTGCTCCGTTGTGTCATCTGGTGACAAGTGATTTGTTTGAGTGTCTAATTCTACCATTGGTAAAGACTTATCGCTGTTCTCCGGCTCACATCTTATATCATTTACTAATGTATCTATCTTACCAAATGATGACACTATGTTGTTATCAGAGCAAGCAGTTCTTTGTAAGCTGGTTTGTAAGCGATTGTGTCGGTCTCTGCAGCTAAATTATCTGTACCTGTTTTCAAATCCACTGCTTTATTTCCATTATTTTTATCATTTCCCAAATCCGGCAATTCTGGCAACGAATTGACTACTATCTCCTGTATTCCGTATTCTATAAGATTAAAGTATTTGTTCAATTGCTCTGGCGACGACGTAGTCGGGCAGTTTATTTAAGGCCGGGGCTGCCTGGTAGGCTGATATAATGCTTTGGTCGGGAAACGCCCCCTGCTGTCTGATAAGCTCCGAAGCCCCCTGCTGAAAATTCTGCTGAACCTCCATATCATCCAATATCTGCCGGGCAGCAACAAGCAATTCATCGAATTCGTCACTGCCGTCGTACCAGTTGAGCTTGAGCTCCATCTCGAATGCAGCCTGTGCACTGCTGCGGTCGTAAAGGTACTGCATCCCGAATGGATTATACAGCTCGATTCGCTCATCGATAAAAGCAACAGCTGCCTCAAAATAGGCTGAGAATTTTCCCCTGTCAAAAGGCTCGTATCCGCCGGCAACAAGCTCCTGTGCCAGGATATCCTCGACAGTCTTGATTAAATTCTGCCGATTGGACTCCAGCAGCTCATACAGTGCCTCGTAATAGGCCTTAATAAGCAAAGCAACATTATCCATATTTCAATTTACAATCTACAATTTATGATTTACAATTTCAACCTGTTAGAATTATCTTTTTTGTTTATATATTCAGGATAATTGATATGAGAATGGAAATCAATCGCACCAATGTCTGGGTCGTCAATATATTAGACCAGCCGGGCGCTTTGGCTGAAAAACTCGAAGCACTGGCGCAGGCGGATATTGACCTTGAATTCATCAATGCACGCAGGGCACACGATAAACCAGGGTACGGCTTAGTCTATGTTTTGTCAATTAAAGGTGCTCACCAGATAAGGGCTGCAAGAAAAGCTGGTTTTGAAATTGCAAAATCCCTGCACGGCATAAGTATAGTCACCGGCAATAAACCGGGTTTCAGCTCTGAATTAGCCAGGCTTATAGCCAAAGCAGGGGTGAACATTCGTGCCTTCAGCGCCGCTTCATTCAACAACCAGGCAATATTCTATATTGCCTTAGATTCGGATGCCGATGCAACTAAGGTAATTAATCTTCTGAAAGACTGATTTGGCAGAGACATCAGCCGATCGGCTGCGACCGGCCAAAAATACCCAGTAGAATCCGGCATAATCTTTTAACCGACCTGTGAACTTCTTTGGAAACAGGTTCGGCAAGTTTCAACTGTGCCGGCTGAATGCCGATGAAGTACACCTGTGCCGGGATTGATTGTCGAATCATATCGACAAATACAAACGGTGAGAGCGTATGAGTGGAAATTGAACCGGCGGCAAGCTGCTCAGGACAAAAAACTCTTATTGTCCCTGGTAAATCGCCGAAATCAATCGCATCAATGATAAGTAAATTTTGCGGTTTTTTTTTGATAATTCGCTGGATGTAATTCTCCGGCGTTGTGCCTGCATCGAGTAACTCGGCTGCAATTTTAGAGCGACTTAAACGTCTGCAAACAAGCGGTCCAACAGCATCATCACCCTTGAGCGTATTTCCGATTCCAACA
>CAZYWY010000377.1:0-2369 GCA_964651605.1 uncultured Pirellulales bacterium
AGGTGTTGATGTAGAATACTTTCCAAATTTCCTTGATTTGGACTTTGAACCACTATTGCCGTCAACAATTACAGGTGGTATGTTGGGCTTTCCTATCCAGAGTCTTTTTTTTGTCAATAGTGTTGACCTGTATGATGGGACAAAAAGTGCAATCGACAAGGGCCATTTTATGCTGGACACCGGCGCACAGGTAACAGTTTTGGGAAGAAATTTAGCCTCTCGGCTTGGATTAAACATTAACAGTCCCGACTTTGAAGTTGAAATCCAGGATGTTACCGGCGAAACGACAATCGAACCGGGCTTCTTCATTGATTCCATTGAGATACCGACAACGGGCGAATGGCTCACCTTCTTCAATGTCCCTGTAATTGTGCTTAATGTAGCCTCGCCGGAAGGCGGCTTCCTCGACGGCATAATTGGTACGAATCTCTTCACGGAATTCAATCTTGTGCTGCACGGCGGAGGACTCGCTTATCAGGACGCACCATATCTGGCGTTCGAGCGTACCAGGCATCTGAAGGCAGACATCGCACCGCCGAACGGGGACGGCATTATCAACTTTGCAGATTTGGCGGCTTTTATAGCAGCCTGGCTGTCAACGCCGGATTCGCCGAACTGGAATCCTTTGGCCGACCTGTATCCGACTTCCAGAGGCGACAGGGTTATTAACTTCTTCGACCTGGTCGAATTTCTTAATCACTGGCTTGAAGCTGCACAACCGTAAAGAGGCTATAAATTAACGCTGTCCCATCATTTTTATAAAATCATCGAACAGGTAATTCGAATCGTGCGGACCGGGTGAGGCCTCAGGGTGATACTGGACTGAAAATGCCTTTAATTTCCTGCACAATATGCCTTCGTTGGTATTGTCGTTAAGATTAAGATGCGTCAGCTCCACATTTTTGCCGGTCAGCGAATCAATATCAACACAAAAGCCGTGATTCTGGCTGGTAATCTCGATTTTGCCGGTTTGCAGATTTTTCACCGGATGGTTTGCGCCTCTGTGGCCGAACTTGAGCTTGTATGTCCTGCCGCCCAGAGCAAGAGCCAGGAGTTGATGTCCCAGGCAAATCCCGAATACCGGCACTTTACCCAGAAGCCTGCGGATAGTCTCAACCGCATAGCTCACCGGCGCCGGGTCGCCTGGGCCGTTGCTTAAAAATACTCCTTCGGGTTTTCGGGACAAAATCTCGTCAGCAGCGGTTTCCGCAGGAACAACGTGAACCTCGCAGCCGTGCGAACGCAGAAGCCGCAGAATATTTTGTTTTATCCCGAAATCAAAGGCCACGACTTTATATTTTTTCTCAGGCCTGCTCTCCGTCTTCTGCAGAACGTCAATCACGCCTTTATCCCAGTCGTAGGGCTTTTTGGATGTAACATTCCGCACGATGTCCCTGCCGACAAGACCTGGATACTGCTGGAGCTTTGCCTGTAGAGTTTTAAGATTAAACTCGGCAGATGAAATAATACCCCGCATCGCCCCCTTTTCACGGATATGCCTGACAAGCGCTCTTGTGTCGATGCCCTCAAGACCAACGATATTGTTATCCCGCAGGTAATCACCAAGTGACACGCCGCTGCGCCAGTTGCTCGGACAGCAGCAGTTCTCTTTAACAATAAAACCTGCCGCGAAAATCCTGCCGGATTCCCAGTCCTGACTGTTTGTACCATAATTGCCGATTAGCGGATACGTCATTGTGATAATTTGCTCGTGATAGGACGGGTCGGTCAGAATCTCCTGATAGCCGGCCATGCTGGTATTAAAGACAACCTCGCCGCACCTTACGGCTTTTGCGCCGAAGGATGTCCCTTCAAAAAATGTCCCGTCTTCGAGCAGTAAAACCGCCTTCACGTTTAGTCCTTCCTTTGATAATATGCCTGTATGGGCTTAACACTGATTTTTTCAGCTCTTAGTGCCTCGATTGCCCTGACAACAGCCGATGCGCCTCTTATGGTTGTAACATAAGGCACCTGCCTATCCAGAGCAGTTCTTCGGATTTCAAAAGAATCAATAACCGACTGCTTGCCGACGGTGGTATTGATAATAAGGTTCAGCTCGTTGTTGATGATATAATCCACAACGTTAGGCCTGCCTTCGGTCATTTTCAGCACGAACTGCGTTGGGATATTGTTGCGGATTAACTCGATGCACGTGCCTTTTGTTGCGTAAATCTTAAATCCCATCTGGTGCAGTTTGCGAGCTACTTCGACCGCCCTGGGCTTGTCGGCGTCCCTGACACCGTTCTTCCAGTCGGGATCGTAGGGCAGGATGATGGCATCCTCGGGCAAGTTGACCGGCGCCGGCGGCTCGACCACCTGGATCACATACACATAGGGCCCGGCCGCCGCAGCTTGCGGTTTCGCAGCCG
>CAZYWY010000378.1:0-2368 GCA_964651605.1 uncultured Pirellulales bacterium
TAATAAATTGGTCCTCTGGAAAATTATTCACCTTCGTATTTTTTTGTAAAGTTTTTTTCTTCAAGTCTTGTTTTTTCATTTCTGTGTCGATAGTTTTATCCAGAGATCGATTATTCATTTTTTTATTCCGCACTGATACTGAATCATTAATAATATACAACTAAGAATTAACAGCATAATCGTTAAATTATAAGAACAAACGAATTTTTTCAAGCGTAAATTATAATGGTTTTAGGACGTGTTTAAGGCGTTTTCGGGGCATAAATGAAAAAGTGCGATTATTTTAGGTGTTTTTTGCAAAGATATTTTCTATAAAAAGTAAAGTTTTGCGTTGAAATTTTGATATTTTGTTAAAGATTTTTTTATTGTCTGTACGATATTGACTATAAAGTAAAAAATTGTACGAAAACCTTTAATTAGCTTTTCATCACCCTCCTCCGAAGCCAGATTCTGTTTATTAGGATCTGGCTTTTTTTGTTCTGTTTGAAGTTAAACAGGGCAACAACATATATTTTTGTAAGTTAACATAGATAGCATTGGTAACTGCGCACATTTATATTCGCATTTTTTCAATAATCGGAAAAAATATTTTTAATAATTTTTTAAGTGGTGGACTGCTGGGATTTTTGCAGGTAAAATCGCTGTTGTTGACATATTTTTTAATTAAGAACCTGCTTGAAAATCATTTAATCTCTGGGTTCGGCAAATGTTAAAACGGATGTATATTTCTGATGGAGGCAAGCTGCAGGAAGATAATAAGGCACCGGCAGTTATTTACATATATATTGAGCCTAATGAAGATGAAAAAAAGGAGCTTGTCGAGAAGTACAAAATAGACGAGCATACCCTTAATTCGTCTCTTGACCCGGATGAGCTTTCACGGCTTGAATTTGAGCCTGAGCATACTGCGATGATTTTCAAGCGCCCCAAACATTATGCCGCTGAGGATAATTTCCTCTTTAGAGTGGCCTCAATAGGCGTTTTTATCTTTAAAGATAACCTGATAATTGTAACCAAAGAAGATGTGCCTTTTTTTGAAGGCAGGCCGTTTATAAAGATTCAGAACGTCCAGGATATTGTGCTGAGGATGATTAGCCGTTCAATTTTTCATTTCCTCGAACACCTCAAGGCGATAAATATGCTTTCAGGCGAGATTGAGCAATTGATAAGCACTTCGATGGAAAATAAATATCTTTTGAATCTTTTCACACTTGAGAAAAGCCTGGTCTATTATCTTAATGCGATTAATTCAAATGCGGTTCTGATAGAAAAGCTCAAGAATAATGCAGCCAAAATTGGTATAAGCCCGGAAAATGTAGAGTTTCTTGACGACCTTACCATTGATAACAGTCAGTGTCGTGAGCAGGCCAACATTTATTCACAAGTTCTTGCCAGTTTGATGGATGCCAGAGCCTCTATTGTCGCCAACAATCTGAACATACGGATTAAGATGCTGACAATGTTGACGATTGCCATTATGCTCCCGACGTTGGTGGTAAGTTATTTTTCGATGAATGTCAAAATGCCGTTTGATTCTCAGCACTCTCATACCTTCTGGTTTATTACGGCGATAGCGGTCTTATTAACCTCCGCTTTTATCTTTATCTGGCGAAAGAAACGTCTGTAGAAATAAAAATCAGAGTGAATATATATCCACTAAAATTTAAACCGATTTATAAAAAGCGAATATGGGGCGGGCAAAAGCTGCAGGATGTTTTCGGCAGGCATCTTCCGCAGGGCGAGAAAATAGGCGAGAGCTGGGAGCTGGCAGATTTGCCCGATGATAAATCCGTCGTTGCCAATGGTCCGCTTGCCGGGCAGAATCTGGCAGAACTGCTCGAAAAATTTCCACGTGAAATCACAGGTAATGCTGATTTCAAGGGGCCGTTTCCGCTTTTGTTCAAGCTGCTGGATGCTCAGGATATTCTAAGCGTTCAGGTACATCCCGACCAGGCAAGCTGTCTGCGACTTGGAGAAGGCGAGCCAAAGACCGAATGCTGGTATATCATATCGGCGCAGCCGGGTGCGTTCATTTACAAGGGTCTCAAAAAGGGCGTTACTAAGCCGAAGTTTATCGAGGCGCTCGAGCGGGGAAATTTGGCTGATTTGCTTGTAAAAGTGCCTGTCGAGGCAGGGCAGTGTCACTATCTGCCGGCCGGCACAGTGCATTCCATCGGGGCAGGCCTTTTGATAGCGGAGATTCAGACTCCGTCGGATACAACTTATCGCGTATTCGATTTTAACCGGCTTGATGAAAATGGCAGAGCCAGGCAGCTTCATCTAAAGCAGGCACTTGAGAGCATACATTTTGATAAAGCCTGTGAAGAACTGCCTGTAACTACTGAAGGCCGTCTTGTGGAAAATGAGT
>CAZYWY010000379.1:0-2362 GCA_964651605.1 uncultured Pirellulales bacterium
CGACTACGAGGAAGCGTACCTTATGCTTTTCCAAAAGACTCAATAGTTCTTTGAAGTCTGGGCTTGTCAACATATCCGTGTCTTACCAACAAGTAATCCATTATCATATCGAGTGCTGCGTTGAAAATAGCTTGTTCTCCCTGCTTTTGCCAGAACTCGATGTCGAAACGGTCTTGGTTATCGTCAATCCGTCCATAAGATTCTTTTATGTACCGCATATTCTGTCTCATAAGAAGTTAAATTGTTTTGTTGCGATTGTTCTTGCAGTATCGTAGCACCCATTTTAACCACGAAAGCAATCATATCAGGATATGTGAGTTAAATCAAGAGAAATCGATGTAAAACAGTGGAAAGGGAATAGAACATCCACGAGTTGGGTTTTATAGATTAACAGCTATGCCGCGGGAGGCGAGGTATTCTTTGATTTGCGTAATAGAGTAATTGCCGAAGTGGGTAATCGAGGCCATAAGAACGGCGTCTGCACCGCCTATGGCAATCGCATCGTAAAGATGTTCGAGTGTGCCTGCTCCGCCTGAGGCGATGACGGGGATGTTGACCGCCTCGGTAACAGCCTTGTTAAGCTCGTTATCGTAGCCTGCTTTTGTGCCGTCGGCGTCCATACTGGTCAGCAGGATTTCGCCGGCGCCGAGCTGCTCGGCTTTTACAGCCCATTCGACAACATCAATATCGGTCGGTTCGGAACCAGCCTTTATGCAGACCTGCCATCTGCCGGGTTTGGTTTTTGACCTGCGGGCGTCGATTGCCAGCACTACGCACTGATTGCCAAATCGCTGAGCTGCCTCGGCCAACAGTTCCGGATTGGCAACCGCTGCGGTATTGACGGAGACTTTCTCTGCACCGCTGCGCAGAAGCTCGTCGATTTGCTCGACGCTGCGGATGCCGCCGCCAACGGTAAAAGGAATAAAGACGTTCTCGGCGACTTTTTCCACAAGCTCCACGATTGTCTTGCGTGAGCGAATAGTAGCAGTTATATCCAAAAACACCAGCTCATCAGCCCCTTCGTCGCTGTATCTTGCGCCAAGCTCGACCGGGTCGCCCGCATCGCGAAGGTTCAGGAAATTGACGCCTTTGACAACGCGGTTGTCTTTGACATCGAGACAGGGAATAATTCTTTTTGTAAGCATTTTATTTTTTCTGCCTGCAAATATTATAGAAATTTTCGAGTACTTTCAGGCCTGCTTTGCTGCTTTTTTCCGGGTGAAACTGCGTGCCGAAAATATTTTTTTTCTGCACCGAGGCAGGCAACTCAAAGCCATAATCGGTGCGGGCGATTTTCACCTGCGAATCGGTCGGCTCTGCGTAGAACGAGTGTGCAAAATAAAAATGCTTCTGCTCGCCCAGCCCGCCGAACAAATCCATATCTGCCGGCAGTTGTACCAGATTCCAGCCCATGTGCGGAATCACCCGTCCTGTAGGAATCGGGACAACATTCCCTTTAATCAGCCCCAGACCTTTGTGCTGCCCATATTCGCAACTGCTCTCGAATAGCATCTGGTAGCCGACGCAAATACCCAGAACTGCCCTGCCGCTGCGGGCAAAATCTCTGACGGCTTCCGCAAGGCCGCCCAGTGCAGCAACAGCGTAGCCGAAAGCAGCAACCCCCGGCAGAACCAGACCTTCGGCGTCCCCGATGACCGCCGGGTCTTTGCTAAGTACCGCATCGCAGCCGATATGTCGAAATGCGTTGCAGACGCTCCTGACATTTCCAACGTTGTAATCTATAACAACCAACATAATTAGTATTTACAATTTTATATTTTCTATTTAACATTGAAGTTTTACGAGAGATTTTAGCTTATAAATGATAAATATTGAATAGGAAATATAAAATGTGCGGAATTGTGGCATATCTTGGCAAAAAGGCAGCCCAGCCAATCATTATCGAAGGGCTTAAAAGACTCGAATATCGCGGTTATGACTCGGCGGGGCTTGCACTTATATCGGCAGGCGGGATTAAAATCACAAAAACCGGCGGTAGAATCAGCGCACTGGAAAATATTCTCGATCAGCCGCAACCCTGCGATACATTCGGGATAGGGCATACACGCTGGGCAACCCACGGTGAGCCGAATACAATAAATGCACACCCGCATACAGACTACACCGGCAAAATCGCCGTCGTTCATAACGGCATTATCGAAAACTACGACACTTTGAAAACCTGGCTGCAGAGCAAAGGAGCTAAATTCATTACCGAGACCGACACGGAGGTTATATCGAATCTGATTGGTTACTTTTATGCCATAGGCCCCGATGCAGACGGCAAGCGGCTCGACGGGCAGAATAAATTTGAATGGGCGGTTTGCCGAGCGCTTCGGGAGCTATACGGCACTTTCGGGCT
>CAZYWY010000380.1:0-2360 GCA_964651605.1 uncultured Pirellulales bacterium
CGGACCAGTCTATTCAACTCGGACACAACCTTCTGCAAAGCCGGTCGGGCTGGAATACATCAGAGAGGCAACAAATATTTTGGAAAATACAGGTATTGTTTCTGTAGTTACTGGTGGTATAACTGCGGCTAATGTTGATTCCATCATAGACGCTGGTGCCGGCAGAATAGCGGTATGTTCTGCCATTAACACGGCAGACGAACCTGCTGAAGTTTGCAGAATTCTTAAACAAAAGATAACCGATAAACGTAAATAATCGCTCGCAATGCAGTTGCGACTATCAAGAATTATCCACTAAGGTATAAACTGATAATTTATCGAGAAAATACATAGATAGTTTAGGTAAAATGCGTAGTCTGAGAAACATGTTCAACATAGGTGTTTAGGCGGGATAATGGCAATAGTGCGTAACTGTATATTCTACAAGAGGTTAGAGTTGCAGCATTTGATTTGGCTATTGAATGTGAGGAATTGCTGGTCTTTGTAATTTTGGGATGATTTTTGTAAAGTGATTTTTAAGGTATAAACCTGCTAGTTTTCAACAGGTTATCCACAATGGGAGGCTTATATAGCAGTGAGGCGAAATAGATTTAAGGATATATTAAAAGATGGCAGCGGTTTTGCTGTATGTGCGGAGCTTACCGGCGGGCCTGATTTTAAAATAGACCCGATAGAAAAGTTCATGAAGGATTATCAAAGCTCAGGGGCATCGGCTATGCCACAGGGTTTTATCTTTGCAGCGATTGCATTGCCACAAAATCCCGGCGGAGTGGCCAATATACAGCCTGTTGATATAATCAACCGGCTCCAGCGGGGTGAATTGCTTACAGACATCGAGGTCATACCCCATATTACCTGCAAAGACCATAATGCCTCCGGGATAGTGAGCCTGCTTTGTGGTTACAGAATTATGGGCATACAGAATATTCTGGCTCTTACCGGCGATAAACCGCTCGGAGCGATGAGTGTTTTTGAGCTGGAATCTGTCGGTTTGCTCGATTTGATTCGCTCGCTAAATGCGCAAGCGTATATCAAGGCAAATCCGTCTTCCCTGGAGGATGTTCATCAGTTTTTCACCGCTGCCGCTGTGTCGCCTTTCAAATACACAGAAGGCTCGCTGATGCAGCAATACTATAAAATGGAGAAAAAAATCGCAGCAGGTGCCAGTGTTCTTTTCATGCAGGTCGGCTGGGACTGGAGAAAATCGCTTGAGCTGTTTGCTTATGTGAAGGAAAACAAGCTGGATTTGCCTGTCATTGGCAACGTTTATTTTTTAAGCACCACCACAAATGCACCAAGATTGATGCACCAGAACAAGCTGCCGGGTTGTTTCGTCAGTGATGAGTTGCTGGCGAAGATTTACTCTGAAAAGGCAGATGGGCATATCGAACGAGCCGCTCAGCAGGTAGCTATGTATCGCTCGATTGGTGCTGCCGGCGTTGATATAAGCGGCGTGCAGGACTTTAAAACTTTCACCCGGATATTAACACGGGCGGCGGAAATCGGGACAGACTGGGAACGATTCAAAGATAATCTTTATTGGCCTGCCGGCAATAAGAGTGGCGGGGACTTTTATCTTTACGACCGCAATGGCAGCAGAGTGCAGCTATCGAAACATCGAATGAAATTCGGGCAAAGGTTCTTTAATTTTACTCATCGGGCGATTCTGGACCCGGATTACACAGGTTTTAAAATCTTTAAAAAGACAATGTCCGCACTTGGTACTAAGAAAGGCAAAGGCCCGGTCTATCGGTTGTTCGATGCCTCCGAAAAGGCGATTAAATATCTGCTTTTCGAGTGCCAGCAGTGTGGCGATTGTTACCTGCCGGAAAATTTCAGCCTTTGTACGGTCGGCAAGTGCGAGAAATCAATGGACAACGCGCCGTGCGGCGATGCAACAGTTGACGGGCAGTGTGGCAATAATCTGGAGCGTACCTGCGTAGGCGAATTGATTTACAACGCTGCTTCCGCCCAGGCCGGCGGGCTGGAAAAACTCAGGGCAATTGTGAATAAACCTCGAATTACTGCTCTTGAGCAGACATCTTCGATTTTGAATTACCTTTTTGCAAAAGACCATACGGCGAAAAAGCCGCTGATTAGCATCGGCGAAGCCATCCACGCCTCGATTCCAAAGACAGGCCAAATAATGAAACAAATGAACGAACTTGGTCCGGATGCCTACACCAGAGAGAGCGGCCCGTTAAATTATATCAGGGCGTTAATAGAATCGCAGGTCGCCGACGGGGCTGATTATATTGCGGTGAACCTTGATGCCTTTGGCGAAAGCGACCCGCAAATCGCTGTTGATATGATGCGCAAATACGCGGTTCTCGTGCAAAAATGGGGTTCAGGTGTGCCGA
>CAZYWY010000381.1:0-2357 GCA_964651605.1 uncultured Pirellulales bacterium
TCAATTTGAGGTTTGATAACGAAGGTTGGTTGCATATAGTTAAATTGAATGAGACTGAATTTACTGTGATTCAGAAAATCCGAGACTATTACAAGAAGACAAAATTCGATAAGCATGTTTATACATAACCAAAAAAGACTTTATGGAATGGACAAAATCGGTTTGGGTTATGAATCCTGAATCAGCAAGAAAAGCTATGCACCCAGCCCCTTTCCCTATTGAATTACCTTACAGATTGATACAGCTCTATTCATTTAAGGATGACGTTGTTCTTGACCCATTCATGGGAAGCGGAACAACGGGCATTGCAGCTATAAAGTCAGAAAGAAATTATATCGGTTATGAAATAAATGATGAGTATATCAAAGTTGCTCAAAAAAGACTAAAAACATTAAAATCTCAAGCGACTATGTTTGTATAAATAATTAGCCTATAATTTTTATCAGTCGCCACCTTTCTTTCTATAATAATACCTTGCTGCGAGTCGGTATAAAACAATATTTTTTCAAAAACTTCCCAAAAATTCTTAAAATATTAGTGTACAATAAACAATTCAGTCTGTATAATATATAACAGAATGGAAACGAGAATGCAGTATTCAGAATACAGAATGAAACAGGCAAAAAGGCACATAGTAAAAAACCATAAGCCCTGCCATTTATTGGCAGGGTTTTTAGTGGAAAAACAGCAGAACATAGAACCCAAAATATAGTAAAATATGCAAAACAAAGCCAATTTTAATTTGGCACATAATAACGTAAGTTCTTTGATAACAGGATATTATGTGGATTTTGGTGGTTTTGGGCAGGGCAAAAACAAAGCCAATTCAAACCCAATTAAAGCCAATTCAAAGCCAATTTAACCCAAAACAAACCCAATCAAACCCAATTTTAGTGGTTAAAATTGGCTTTGTGCAGCGGATTTAATAATCAGAATCCGTATAAAAGGTTATTTATCGGTGCCGGGAATTTATTCAAGGTCAAACGTTGAATTGTCAACTGGCTCAAACCAGCCCAGTTTCATATTGGTTGAGTTAACGCCATAAGCATTCGTGCCGCAGTTGCTGCTCTGACGTTGCTGGTCGGCGTGGCCGTCGGCCCAGCCGACGTTTGCATAATCTGCGTGGCGAAAATGAATAGATGGTGACATATAAAATTCCGTTACAGACCTGCCGTTATAGACGGTGAAGGGCGGCTCTGCGAAAGAGTATTCAATATAGATGCCCTGTTGTACCGACATAGCGGTATCAGAGAACATCAGACACTGCTGCGGCCTGTGCAGTTCTGATGTGTTGGTGGAGTTCTCATAAGCTCTCTTATAATCCGAAGACTCTTGCCAGAGCCTGCTGCCGATGTAGGTCATATTATAACCGTAGCCGCCGCAGCCCTGTTCGAAGTTTTTCGCCCATTCACCGGAACTGGCAAAGCCGGTTTTCTGCGGGCAATTTTTGATTCGCCCGTCGGATAGGTAACTGGCCAGCGGGCCTTTGAGCGGGTCAAAAGGGCTGTTCAGATTTTTGCGAACCCCGTGCCAGCGATGCAGCCCGGAATTATCCCACATATCACCGGCCGCAGGCACGTAAAATCCGTCATTTCCTTCTGAATAAGTGATGTCGGCAAGAACGAGCTGACGCAGATTGGATTTGCAGATTGCAGCTCTTGCAGCCGATTTGACCGCCGACAGGGCCGGCATCAATATGGCCAGCAGCAGACTGATGATAGAACAAACCACCAGCAGTTCAATCAGCGTAAAAGCTCCGGCTGACCGCCTGAGTAAAAATTCTAACCTGTTTAATTTTTGTAATGCCATTTTTCCTGCTTTTGCCATTGGCTCATAAAAATGGCCAGGTCGTTTATGTCGATGAATTTATCTTTCGGCTCAGCCAAATCACATCTTGCTATATAACCCGGCTCGCCAAAATGGCTATGCCAGGCCGAAGCGAACAGAGCAAAATCGTTTTTATCAACTATACCGTTCAAATCTATATCTGCGCTGTATTGCTGCTCGTTCAGCACGCCTACCGCCTCTATGTCGAACCCGCCCGAACCCCAGGTTGGCCAGGCGTCAAAAATCGGATGATTATTTTTATAATAATTCCAGTCAGGTCTGCTGTTAGGGTCAATATATTTTGTCGCTTCATCATAGAAATCCCCCGTTCCGGGTATATCCACTATTCGCACAAACCTTATGTCATTAATATCCACCAGACCTGATAGGACATTGGGCTCTCCAATAATTTCCTCTAAATCGAATGGTGTGCCGGTGCATAAGTTATAAGAATTCGGATGCTTGCCGGCCAGATTATAGACCTTGCCGGTTTCGATAGTGCCATAAGGGCCGACGGGCTGCTCGGTAAG
>CAZYWY010000382.1:0-2352 GCA_964651605.1 uncultured Pirellulales bacterium
AACCCAATTCAAAGCCAATCAAAGCCAATTTCTGAACTGAAGACAACTTTGTCGTGGTCGGTATGAACTTCAAATCAGCCAACTGCCAGAAGGCTATGCGAAATTTTAAGGAGATTTTTAAGTGCTGATTTGCAATCTTCGGGGTTGTATAATTTCGGCCCCATACCGCAGGGCAAGGTCAGCAAATCACCTTCCTGGAAATCTCTGATATTGTTTTTGTCTTTGATGCCCCAGGCCACTCTTTTGCCGTTTCGGTAGTGCGGATATTTCGTAATGTCATAAAGGGACGCATCGAAGCTGATAATATCGACATCGGAATTAAACAGCTCATCCCAGTTCATATTGCCGCAGACGTGAATGCCGAAACTGGCCTCGAAGCTATCGAAAATCGGCGCCCACAATTTTTGATAATCGAATCCCGCCTGTCCCAGAGCCGGCTCATCGAGGAATATTATAAGTTCCCCGACCTCCAACCCGTCTGTTATGGCGCTGATATGCTGGTATGCTCGTTCGACAGCCTCGTTTTCGTCATATCCGCTAAGCACAAGCGTGGCTGGGCCTACGCACTGGACTTTCACTATCTCGCATCCTTTTGTCTTTCGCCTGAATGTATCAAGGCAACTCATATTGCCGGGATTTTTGATATATTCGAGCATAGCATCACCGAGTCTGGGCAGTTCCGGCAGAAATGGAATATCGTGATGCAGACTATAATCAACAGCCTTATCAACATTGTCATAAGGCAAAGAACCGATTTGCGTTATTATTTTTTTCCGGCACATTTTCAAACTCCTTTTATCTTAACGGCCTCCTGTTTGCCCCAATTAAATTCCAGCATAATATCTTATTTTGATGTTGTCGCAATACAAAAAAATCCCAATATTCATAATTTGATTTTATAGGAGATATTTTGAGATTTGCGTTAAGGTTTTTTCCGTTGCTCCCTGGTTCTGTTCGATTATTTTCCTTCCTTTTTGAGCAATCAAACGGGCATAATCCGGCTCAGCAAGGCACTTTTGCATCGTTTCAAACAAGGCCTCAGGGTCTTTTACCATAATTGCACCATTACCTTCGATAAGAGCATCAACAGCCTGTGCAAAATTGAAAGTATGCGGGCCGAAAATCGTGCATTTGCCCAGTGCCGCTGCCTCCATCATATCCGAGCCGCCCATCTGAACGAGAGACCTGCCGACAAAAATTATCTTTGCCAGGCTGTAAAATTTCCGCAAATCGCCCATAGTATCGCCGAGAATAACCGACGCCTTAAATTTTTCAGGCCCCGGCTTGGCGTTTTTGATTGTACTATAACGGACAAAATCCACGCCGGCATCGGTGAGCAGTTGAGCGACTTCATCGAACCTTTCAGGCTTGCGGGGTATTATCGCCAATCTGAGTTCCTTAAAACGCTCCTGTTGGCGGAGCTTTAAAAAGAGAGCGAGGATAATTTTTTCTTCGCCCGGGCCTGTTGCCCCTGCAACCCATAAGCTCGTTCCTGTATCAATTTTTTCTGCGATAGAATCAGCCCCCTCGACCTTATCGGCAACCTGGGCGGTATCATATTTAAGCGAGCCGGTAACAATTATTTTTTTATCCGGCACACCGAGTCTGTTGAACCGCTCGGTATATTCCTGCGTTTGGGGAAGGACAAGGCTGAGCTTGCTGAATATTTTTTTTGCAATGGGCCTGATTTTCATATAATTGGCGAAACTTCGGTTGCTGATTCGCCCGTTGACTACGAGCACAGGGATATTTCGACGCAGGGCGGTATCTACGAAGTTCGGCCAGACCTCAAGCTCCATAAGCAGACACATTGCAGGTTTGAGATTGTCAAATGCCCGTTTTATCACCCAGGAAAAGTCAAAGGGGAAGTAAAAAACCTGATGCTTTGCACCGAAAGTATTCTTTGCTGTTGCAAAGCCGGTATCGGTTGTTGTGCTTATTACCAGTTCAAAATCGCTGAATCTTTTCTCAAGTCCTGCAACAACGGTTTTTGCTGCATTGACCTCACCGACGCTGACGGCGTGCAGCCAGATGCAGCGTTTGGCCGGACTTAGCCGGCTGATTCGCCCGAATCGCTGCGCCCAGCCGGTTCGGTAGCGTTTGAATCTCACCGCCCGGTATAATATAACAGGGCTGTAACTTAACCCCGCCAGTATGTACAATAAATCAAGAACAATTCTCATCTGGTTATCCTGCAAAAGTTGTTAGTTACCAGTAAGATGATATTTTACATAAGTGATTCTGTCAAACATTAGGCTGATATAAAAGTAGCGTATAGCGCATAGAGAATAGAAAAGATGACTCGGCCATCCCTAATGGGAAGCTGTTGAATACCATTTAATTGGCCGGTGA
>CAZYWY010000383.1:0-2310 GCA_964651605.1 uncultured Pirellulales bacterium
GGCTGGCAATAGTCTGCAGTGATTACCCCGATTTGCTCATCGGCGCAAAAAGAGGCAGCCCGCTGATACTGGGGGTCGGCAATAACGAATATATTCTGGCTTCAGATGCGGCGGCGATAGTTGAGCATACGACACAGGCAATATATCTGTCGGATAATGAGGTCGTAACGGTCAGCTCCGCAGGATTCCAGACAAAGACACTCGACAATGTAGCGGTGGCCAAAGACCTGACGCAAATCGAATTTTCGCTGGAACAAATCGAGCTGGGCGGATTCTCGCATCACATGCTCAAGGAGATTTTCGAGCAGCCAAAGTCGCTGAATATGTGTATGGGAGGCAGAATAGACCGCCGCAATCATATCATCCGGCTCGGAGGCGTCAGCGCATATTTGAAAGAGCTGACCAGAGCAAAACGACTAATTCTGACCGCCTGCGGGACAGCCTTTCACGCAGGTCTGGTCGGCGAATTCCTGTTTGAGCAGCTTGCCCGAACGCCCGCCGAGACCGAATATGCAAGTGAATTCCGGTATCGCAACCCGATTATCGAAGACGGCACTATCGTTATTGCGATAAGTCAGTCCGGCGAAACGCTCGATACCCTGGCGGCGGTCGAGGAGGCCAAACGGCGAGGTGCAACAGTGCTGGGAATTGTAAATGTGGTCGGCTCTGCAATAGCCAGAGTTACCGATGCCGGTGTGTATCTGCACGTAGGCCCGGAAATCGGCGTGGCAAGCACCAAGGCTTTTACCGCCCAGGTGGCTGTGCTGACAATGCTCGCCATTGAGATAGGCAGAAGGAGACATCTGGGCAGCGAAGAAGCCGAACGGTATATAAATGAGCTTTCGCTTATACCGGACAAAATCAAACAAATCCTCAAACAGTCCGAGCATATTAAAACCATTGCCGCAGCGAATATTAACAGGAACCTTAATTATCCGGTTGCACTCGAAGGCGCCCTGAAGCTGAAGGAAATCAGCTACATCCACGCCGAAGGCCTGCCCGCCGCCGAGATGAAGCACGGCCCGATTGCCCTGATAGTGGACGGTATGCCTGCGGTTTTCATCGCCACATCCGGGCCTAATTATGAGAAAATTCTCGGCAATATTAACGAGGTCAAAGCCCGCGGCGGCCAGATTATAGTTGTCGCCACCGAGGGAGACGAGACTATTCACAAGTACGCCGACCATTTAATCACTATTCCCGATGCTCCTGCACTTTTGCAGCCGATGCTGGCTGTTGTGCCTTTGCAACTGCTGGCCTATCACGCAGCGGTGCTTCGCGGCCTCGACGTTGACAAGCCCCGCAACTTAGCCAAAAGCGTTACAGTCGAGTAACTATGTCTGCTCGAAAGACCAATCGTCCGGCCTTTACACTTGTGGAGCTGCTGGTTGTCATATCAATCATCTCTGTTTTGATTGCTATTCTTATGCCGTCGCTCGGTAAAGCCAAATCGACAGCTATGCGTTTGAAATGTTCCCACAACCTCAAACAAATAAATTTGGCCGTGAACCTGTATCTAAATGAGAACGATAATACCTTTCCCTGCGACCAGGATCCTCTGCCGGCCGGCTACTGGCTTTGGATGGGACGCGGCTGGCGCGGCTTTCTCAAACCTTATCTGGGCAGCCATATCGATGCGAATAATCCATCGGTTCTGTTCTGTCCGCAGGACCGCACTGCAAAGCAAAAATATGAATCCACAAGCTATTCTTATTCAATGGCTTTCTACCACAGCCCTGAGCAGATAAATGCCTGCAGTAAGTCTGAGCAGACATACAAGAATCCTCAACCTTCTATCCCGCAAAAAAGTCTTAATGTGGTCAAACCGGCGGGAAAAATAATTATCGGCGAATGGCTCAGCAATCACAGCCCGATAAACAACGATGCAGGATGGTGGTGCTGGGAAGGTTCAAGGAATTATCTTTTCGTTGACGGCAACGTCCGGCAGCTCAAAGCCGGACAGATTCGACCTGCACGAGACGGATTTCCCAATCCAAACCTGACAATTAACGGCATAAAAGGCATTGACTGGCCTGCAAATGAATAAGCACCCAACGCTGACTTGAATACCTTTTTAATTGCCGGCTTATCACACCATAGCCCTTAGCCCGCATTTCTCACAAGCGCATTGAAAAAGACTGCCCGCTCTGGTATAACTTGTTTTACAGAAAGACATTATATTAGAGACACGGCGAACTTACCCCTGTACGTGCAAACAGTTCCAGCCGTTATAAAAAGATTACTGTCAGTCGCAGGGTATGGGTGTCACTGTCGCAAAGTTGGCCGTACAGGGATATTTTTGTTATTGCC
>CAZYWY010000384.1:0-2306 GCA_964651605.1 uncultured Pirellulales bacterium
AATTGCGTATAATAAAATTGAATGAACGGGACTTTCTGGTAACCATATTTGCGGGACTGAATCAGCATAGCTTTCTCGCCGAGCAGCAGCAAAAGTACAGAATTCGCATCGGTAGGTTTAACAGGCCTGCTGTAATCGGTATATTCCTCCGGTGCAAGTTCAGCTGTAACAGAATTTAAAAGCTCTGCTTTTGTAATTACATAGTCGCCAATTTTGCCGACCACGTCCTGCTGCCCGGCAGCAGACTTACCAGCGTCAGTTGCTGAAGCATATGAAGCAGGCAAAAAACCAAAGAATAAGCAAAAAACCGTACATAATAAAACGGACATAAACATTTCACTTTTGCTCAATGTTAATCGCCTCATTTAAATCTACCTTTCAAAAACTTATAATATTGACCTGTTTATCCAATAACATAATATTATAATCTTTACGCTTTTTTATACCAGCACTATATGTTTTCGCTGGATATTTTGTTACAATAACGTTTTTATACAAACTAAAACTTTATCGAGGTTCATTATCCCTATGTCAGGTGAAAATTCTGATGCGGTTAATTCCCAGGCCAGGCCTTCTTGTCATGTTCGCCAGCTTGAGACGCTTTACAGAATCAGCCAACTGCTCGCATCAGGCAACCAGCAGAAGCAGGCACTTGCCGAGGTGCTTGACGCCCTCGATAATGAACTTGGAATGAAAAGAGGCGCAATAGCACTTCTGGCCCCCGACAGCAATGAGATTAAATTTGAGATTGCACACAATCTTTCCCAGGAAAAAAGCAGGCAGGTACGTTTCAGAATGGGCGAGGGCATAACAGGCAAAGTAATCCAGACCGGCAAACCTATCGTTGTGCCGAAGGTATCGCAGGAGCCGATGTTCCTTAACCGAGCCGAACGGTGGAAAGACTTAAATGAAGAGATGAGCTTCATTTGTGTGCCAATATCAATCGGGAAAAAAATTATCGGGACAATTTCAATAGACAGACCTTATGACCCTGCCGAAACTTTCGATGAGGATAAACGAGTGCTGAGTATCGTTGCCAGTATGATTGCAAATGATGTCAAGGCCAGGCAGGAGGCTGTTCTTCAAAGGCAGGTGCTTGAGGATGAAAATATTCGTCTGCATAATGAGCTTGAGGATCGCTTCCGCCCGGAAAATATAATCGGCAACTCAGGCACTATGCGTGATGTATATCGTCAGATTCACCAGGTATCCGGCAGTGATACAACCGTCCTCATCCGCGGCGAATCCGGCACCGGCAAGGAACTGGTCGCTCATGCCATTCATTACGGCAGCCCCAGGTCTAAAGGGCCTTTCATAAAGGTCAATTGCGCAGCTTTGAATGAAAACCTGCTCGAAAGCGAACTTTTCGGACACGAAAAAGGAGCATTCACAGGCGCTATCCAAACCCGCAAAGGCAGGCTTGAAGAAGCTAACGGCGGCACTCTTTTTCTCGATGAAATCGGTGATTTCTCGCCGATTATGCAGGTCAAGCTGCTGCGGGTGCTGCAGGAACGCCAGTTTGAAAGGGTCGGCAGCAACCGCCCTATCAAAACCAATACGAGAATTATCACCGCCACCAATCGCGACCTCGAAAAAGCCCTCGAAAAGCAGACCTTCCGGCAGGACCTGTACTACCGAATCAATGTCTTTCCTATTTTCCTGCCGCCCCTGCGGGAACGCAAAGACGACATCCTGCTGTTGGCGGATTTCTTCGTTGAGCAATATGTCAGAAAAATGAAAAAAGATGTCCGCAGAATAAGCACGCCGGCCATAAATATGATGGTAGCCTACCATTGGCCCGGTAATGTCCGAGAGCTTGAAAACTGCATCGAAAGAGCCGTTCTGCTGAGCAACGATGGTGTAATCCACGGCCATCACCTGCCCCCTACCCTCCAAACCTCCGATGCAAGCGATACCGCCGGTACCGGCTCGTTGAAGGACAGGGTCGATTTGTTCGAGCGGGATGTGATTGTCGATGCCCTGAAGCGCTGTAATGGCAAACTCGCCGCTGCTGCACGAGACCTCAAAACCACACCACGAATCATCGGCTACAAAGTCAGGGACCTCGGAATAGACTACAAACGTTATTCAAGAAAATAAAAAAACCGACATTTTTCAAAAACCGCATTATTCATACTGATAATGAGGGTGTATTAACACAAAGATTTCACAAAAACCCAATTATCAGTATTGATAATGGGGTTATGTCACCATCTCGACTGGACACTTAGTTATTCAGACTCAACCTGCCCCAAAATCATAAGTCCATAAATAACAAGCACTTAGATTTTTTGGCGTTAAAATGG
>CAZYWY010000385.1:0-2280 GCA_964651605.1 uncultured Pirellulales bacterium
AACGAAAGCCTTACGTGTCTGCGGAGTTGATAGAAGCAGAGCTAAGAGACTTGCTCAAGAGTGGTTTACAGGCTGACTATATCACTATTGCCGGGGCGGGTGAGCCGACATTGAACTGCCGGCTTGGCGAAATTATCAGTCGGATTAAAAAAATTACAAATATTCCTGTAGCGGTACTTACCAACGGAACGCTGTTCTACAAGCAGGATGTGCGGGCGAATTGTGTAAAAGCAGATGTTGTGTTGCCTTCGCTGGATGCCGGTGATGAAAAGACCTTCAGGAAAATCAATCGTCCGCACAGCGATATCAGTATTGAAAAGCACATATCAGGCTTGTGCAGCTTCCGTAAGGAATATTCAGGTCAAGTCTGGCTGGAGGTTTTTGTTGTTGAGCCGGTTAATACTTCTGTCGAGCAACTCTCAAATATTAAGGCTGTTATCGAGCAAATAAGACCCGATAAAGTTCAGCTAAACACCGCTGTCAGGCCGACAGCAGAAATCAGCGTGGTAAAACTTAACGATGAGAAGCTAAAGGCTATTGCTAAGATGCTTGGTTCTGGTTGTGAGGTTATCACCAGTTTCGCTCCTTCAGCAGCAGATGTATCCGGTGGCGAATGCCCGGCGGATTTATCTACTCGGCATTCTCAGACAGAACAAAAAATCCAAACCCTGTTTTCAATGCTGAAACGCAGGCCCTGCTGCCTGAATGATATATGTTCGGCGATGAACATAGGGCCAAATGAAGCAATCAAGTATGTCACCGACCTTCAACATCGGGGATTAATTGCTCCGCAGAGAAAAAACGATTTAATCTTCTACAAAGTACTCTGATAATCACTTCTAAAATTTCTCATCAAATTTGTATCTATTCTTATCCGAAATTGTAAAGCCAGAAATATTATTGGCCGATAAAAGTCTTATGACGTTTCTTAAATTGTCGATTTTATCGCAACCAATAACAAGTGTGCGATAAAGAAGTAGAAGTTGAATTTATTGAATTACGATGAGCCGATTAAAACGACAGTTGGTTTTAAGCAAGGGAGTTGAGAAATTTATATTTCGCTATGAAGAAGGTTGCGAAGACGATTTGCTCGATGCCCTCATTGCTCAGGCAAGGGACAATCGCACCAATTTTGACTGGTTTGATGCGGCTGTGTTAAGTTTCAAACTGACACAGTTGCTTGTTGGTCAGGCCGACGAACTTTTGGGTCGAAAGAAAAATGCCCAGCTTGATACGAAGTGAAGCCTGTGAAAATCATATTAATATAGCAGAATCGGTTATGCATTTATAAAACGACAAAAATATTAACCGGATTAAATAGAAAAATGGGTAACTTTATGGAAGAAAACAAAATAACACAAAATTTCCTGGATTATTTGACTTATGAAAGACGTTTTTCGGAGCATACTGCCAAATGTTATGGTGCAGATTTAATGCAGTTTGCCGAATTTCTGGGCGGTGTATCCGAGAGTACCGATTCGGAAGATGCACACGTATCATTTGCCCAGCATCATTCGGACGGAATGGCCGCTGTGGCGACGCAGCCGGCTGTCAACATAGATAAAATGCTGCTTGCAGTTGACGCTGATACTGTCAGGTCGTATATGGCGGTTCTTAATGAGAAAAACTATTCAAAATCAACTATTGCACGAAAGCTGGCGACGCTTCGCAGCTTTTATAAGTTTCTCGTTAAAAGAAATTACCTGCAGTCTAATCCTGTTACATCTATCAGGACGCCCAAGCAGGAGAAAAAGCTACCGAAATTTCTCGAATATGAAGAAGTAAAGAGATTACTGGATACCCCGCCGGCAAATTCCTGGCTTGGCGCACGTGACAGAGCGATTATGGAAACTATATACAGCACCGGCATAAGAGTCAGCGAACTGGTTGCTCTGAATTTGGACGATATTGACTTTCTCGGTGAAGTTGTTCACGTCCGCGGCAAGGGGAAGAAAGAAAGAATCACACCTATCGGTTCATCAGCCTTGCAGTCTATCCAGCATTATATGGAGTTCAGAAACAAAAGGGCACAAAACAACAGCAACTTTGATACGAAGGTACTGTTTGTGAACAAGCATGGCAGACGCCTCAGCACCCGCAGTGTTCGTCGCAAAATGGACAAGTATCTGAAGATGGCAGGGCTGGACCCGGCCATTAGCCCGCACACACTTCGGCACAGTTTTGCTACTCACATGCTCAACAACGGCGCAGACCTGCGTAGCGTGCAAGAACTTCTCGGCCATCAGTCACTTTCCACGACACAGATTTATACACATCTGA
>CAZYWY010000386.1:0-2279 GCA_964651605.1 uncultured Pirellulales bacterium
GGCTGGACGAGGCCATCGACCACATAAATCGTTACGGCTCCGGGCATACGGATGCGATTGTAACTTCAAGCAGGCAAAAAGCAGAGCGTTTTATGGCATTGGTGGATTCGGCGGATGTATTCTGGAACGCCAGCACGCGATTCAGCGACGGTTTCCGCTACGGCCTTGGTGCCGAGGTCGGCATCAGCACTAATAAAATACACGCACGAGGCCCGGTCGGACTGGAGGGGCTTGTGATTTATAAGTGGAAATTGTATGGCACCGGGCAGGTTGTTGCTGATTATTCAGGGTCATCTACAAAAAAATTCACACACAAGAAAATATTATGATTCGCACCTGTCAAATTACAGTAGTAGTTTGTCTGGTTATTCTGGTTGCAGGTTGTTCCAGTTATAGGAACAAACCTCCGCTGAATCGTATCACGCTCGGTCAGCTTGCTGCGGATGGAAACAATGGCCAGGCAGGGGTACTGAAGACCATAAATTTCGAGTTGCAGGTCTTTGAAATACCTGTTGATAATCTGAAAGATATAGATGAAATCCGCAGGACACTGGATACACAGCCGTTGAAATACACCAGCCAAATTGCCTTCAGTGCAAATTCATTCTCAGCTTATTACGGCCGGATTCAGTCATTGGCAACAGTAAATGATTTACTCACTGCCGCAGCGGCACATAAGCTAACTTCAATGTCACTTATGATGAACGAAGGGCAGGAACAGACAATCAACATTGTTACGATGGATTTTCCGCAGGTTGTTTTTTTTGTTTCAGACACCGGCAGGAAAGAGGGCGCACGCATAGGCCCCGGTATTCTTGGGTTGAGGCTCAGGACTGAAAAGACGGAAGGTGCAGATAATTCCTGCGAAGTGACGGCAATTCCGGTTTTTGCTATTCCGGCGGGCAATGCTATCCCACAACTGGATGCCCAAATCAAAACGCGTGAGTTTCCTTTTACAGCAGCGGCTTTCGGATTGAATATGAGAGTCGGAGATTTCATTGTTCTTGCGCCGGAAAAATATACTGTATACCAGCCGGATTATTTGAGCAGTCTGATTTTCAACAATCCCGGCGGCAGCTTGTTTTTTGGCCCCGATAAACGTAAACCGCCACAGTTAAAACCGGCAGTCAGGATTTATTTGCTTGTCTGCAACTGGATAGATATTTATTAGATTATGCCAGCACCTATTGTAACTGTGATTGACTGCCCGCATTACGACAGTCCCGGAATTTCAGACGCCATACAGCGACAATTTGCTCTGCTGGGCGGTATTGAAAAGTTTGTCAGCAGGGGGGACACCGTTCTGCTGAAGCCGAATTTAATCACGCCCAGGCCGAGGAAATATGCTGCACAGACCGACCCTGCTGTAATTATAGAAACCGCCCGACTGCTTAAAGATTTCGGGGCAAAGCCTTTTGTTGGGGATTCGCCCTCCTGGGGCAATGTCTTTACCTGTATAAAGGCACTGGAAATGGATGAGCCATTGCGGAAATTGGATGTACCTGTCAAACAGCTAAGTAAGCCGCGATTATGCAGGGTAGGAGCAAGAAATACCCTTGTCGGTCTTAGCTCGATTGCGCTGGATGCCGATGTTATTATAAATCTGCCGAAATTAAAAAGCCATCAGCAACTTGTCGCTACCTTTGCGATTAAAAATATGTTCGGCTGTGTCAGCGGCAAGCACAAAGCCCTCTGGCATTTCAGGAAAGGTAAGAATCCTTTTGATTTCTGCGAAATGCTAATCGACATATACGAGTATCTTAAACCTGCTTTGACGATTATTGACGGGGTCGTTGCAATGGACGGCCCCGGCCCAATCCGCGGCAGGGCAAGGCCGCTCGGCTGGCTTATCGGCAGCACCGACCCGCTCGCCTGTGAAATGATTTGCGCTAAGTTAATCAATCTTGAGCCGGATAATGTCTCCATAATAAAAACAGCAAGGCAACTAAAATTAGGCTGTACAGATTCCGCTGAGATTCAAATTGTTGGTGATGATTTTTCCGATAAAATTTGCACGGATTTCAAGCTGGCGCCACCTATCCCACTTCGTTTTTCGCTGCCGCACGTCTGCAAAAGCATCGTTAAACAAATCGTTTTTTTGACAAGGTCGGAAATCGAAAAATTCCAGTCAAAGAGAACACTTTAATGTCACGAAAAATTTCTGTGAAATACGTGGACATTATTTGGTGCACATTGTATCTTTATATGTAGAGTTTTCATAGAACAAACAGATGACTTTATTATTGAGAGGATGTAAAGTGAAAACTGTTGCGAGATTG
>CAZYWY010000387.1:0-2277 GCA_964651605.1 uncultured Pirellulales bacterium
TCGGCCAAAGCAGAACGATTTTTATCCATAAGTCCCAGTGCTATTTTAACTCGCAGGATTCGTGTAACCGCATCATCTATGCGTGACATCGGAACCGTACCTTCCTCGGCAAGTTGTTTAAGCAAAGTGCAAAATTCGGCATATCTGCTTGGCTCCATAGCCATATCCATACCTGCATTTATTGATGTTGCGATAGATTCCTTGAAGTTTCTCATATTGATTTGGCCTATCGCACTGTAATCGGAAATTAAAAAGCCCTCAAAGCCAAGCTCTTTTTTTAGCAGGTCGGTCAGAAGGAACTTGTTCCCAGAGCATTTCACACCGTTCCAGCTGCTGTATGACGGCATAATAGTGGCAACGCCTGCTTCTACTGCTGCTTTATACGGCGGCAGATGTATTGCTCTAAGCGTGGCTTCGTCAAATTCACAGTTACCTGCATTTAATGAAACTCTGACACCTCCGGCATTAGCCCGACCTTCCCCGCCGAAATTGAAAGCAGCCCCCCCGCCGCCGCGTCCCTGTGAAACGACAGCTTTAGTGCCTCCGTCCGCAATGTAGTGCTTTGCACAGGCAGCGACAGAAAGAGGATTGCCGAGGTCACTTCCCTGAAACCCGTAAGTTTCTGCTGCACCCAGCTTCGCCGAGATGTTGGGTTCTTCTGAAAAGCCCTCATAAGTTCTTCCCCATCTCTCATCACGAACTACAGTAACACACGGAGCAAAAGTCCACTGGATTCCGGTAGCCTTCATCTCATAAGCTGTTATTCTGCCGATTTCTTCAACGAGCTTGGCATCGCCGGTACATCCCAAACCTATATTATGCGGGAAAATAACAGCGCCTATTACATTGCTGTGGCCGTGAACGCCATCAACGCCGAACATAAGAGGAATGCCAAGGCGGGTCCCCATCGCCAGTTTCTGAGCATTGTCATAAACATCCGTCCAGGCCTGAAGGCTGTTGCCTGCCGCTGGGTCTGAATCGCCGCCCATCAGCACCGAGCCGACAAAATACTTCTGGATGTCATTTTTGTCCCGCATATTGGCGTAGTCAGGCTGGACCATCTGTCCCACTTTTTCTTCCAGAGTCATTTTCGCAAGAATCTCTTTAGCCTGGGCATCATAATCCGAAAAAGACTTTGGCTTAGTCTGCGATTGTAATGCTGCGCAAGATACTAATATCACGCACAAGCAGATTACACTTAACAATATTGGAATTCGAACAATAGACTTTGTCATCTCATAGCTCCTTAAAAACGAACAAAATTAAAATTCATTATTTGTAGTAGCGTTCTCTTTCGTATCCAGTAGTTCCGCCTTGTTAGTCAGTTTCTTTTCTTCGCCGACAAGTTTTCTCTCTATCTTTTTAACATCTTTCGCAGCAGGCAGTTGTTCGGGCCTGATATTTCGCTTGATAAGAAGTTTCCGAACCCCTTGATTATTTTTTATATGCTCTTCCGTAATGCCTGTTTCCGTTTGCAGGTCGTCCCGCTTGATATTGAAATTAGTAATTTCGTTGGCAAAGTCTTTAGCCTTGATTGTAATGGTCGGCAGAAAATCAGCCAAAGCCCTCGATTGGGGGACATTCAGCTTTTGTTTCATCTGCCCGGTAGTCCTTCCGAATAACGCCTTGTCTCCGCTGCTGCGTATGCGTCCGAAGGATTTTTCGTCGGCCAGTCTTTCGTATATTATGCCGGACAGCTCTTTTTCAGACAAACTCAGTTTTCGTCTTGCGCCGAGCCGCTCGATTTCAGCGATTCGCTTTTCAATAATTTCCTGTTTTCTGGTCTGAACTGCGAAGTAAGTCTGCGCAAATGCGATTTGGTCTTTCGATGGGTCGCCGTTCTGGGCGATAAGGTAACAGGCATAGCGAGTCAGTGCGATGTCCTCTATCTGACGTTCCGCCCCTGAACCAAGAGATACCATTTTCGTGATATCAAGAAAATGGTCGGTTACCTCGAATCCTGCGGTTTTACAGGCTGTCTTGGCCTTTTCGATAACCTTTGCAAAATTCTCCCAACGGGCATACCCCAGCAGGTTTTGCAAATCGCGGGCAAGCCAGAACTCTGTATCAGTTCCCTGCTGTTTAAAAACACTCTGCTCAAAGTTCTTATGCAGCCTGACGATTATATCTTTTTCCATTTATTACTTTATGACCTCTAAAGAAAAATTCCTGATTTCGTTTTTCTATAACTCAAAACCATGCCCTGAGTGTAGCCGAAGGGTCACAACTCAAAACTCAACACTTTTAAAACCTCCCCCGCCATAAAATCCTTCAGGG
>CAZYWY010000388.1:0-2260 GCA_964651605.1 uncultured Pirellulales bacterium
TCGCTTAAATTTGCAAACGAGCCTGTAAGTTCTGCCAGTGGAATAATCAGATTTATTGCTCAGCCCGGAGATATTGTTAAGAAAGGCCAGATGCTTGCAAAAATCTATAACGCTTTCGGCAAACTGCAGGATACGGTGATTTGTCAGCACGATGGGATAGTGCTGGGACATTCCGATTCGTCTGTGGCCTATCCCGGCGCACCGATAATGGCCTTTGGGATTTTTGAATCGAAAAAACAGTGAAAATTCAAACAGAAAATCTGTTTCAGTTTCAAATTTGAAATAATAAAGATTATATTTGGACAGGGAGGTATTTACTGTTTTATGGCTATAGTTAAAATTGATACTTACGGGCTTTTGCAAAAGGTCAAAGAACAAAAGCCGGTAGTACATCATTTGACCAACTGGGTGACAATTTACGACTGTGCCAATGTGGTCAAGGTACTCGGTGCTTCGCCGGTTATGGCGCATGCACCCGAAGAAGTTGCGGAAATGGCAGGAATTGCCTCATCGCTTGTGTTGAATATCGGCACGTTAACTGTTGATTTTGTCGAGGCAATGAAAATAGCGGCCAAAAGTGCAAACAAGAAAAACATCCCTGTTATTCTCGATGTCTGCGGGGCAGGTGCGACAAAATTACGAGACCAGAAATGTTTCGAGCTGCTTGACTCGGTAAAAATATCAATTATCAAAGGCAATGCTTCAGAGATTGCCCGAATCGGCGGACAGGCTGTAAAAACAAAAGGCGTAGATGCCGGCAATGTCACTGCGAATCTTGCTGTTCTGGCTGCCGGTTTGGCCAAAAGCCGACATTGTACAGTGGTCATCACCGGCAGGGAGGACATAGTTACAGATGGCAATAAATGTTACAGAATCAAAAACGGGCATCCGATGATGGCTAATATCGTTGGGACAGGTTGTATGGCTGCTTCTGTTATCGGGACGTTCGCTGCTGTTGATGCGGATTATGTTGAAACATCCGCAGCTGCTCTGGTATGCTTTGAGATAGCCGCTGAACTGGCAGTGAAAAAATCGCACGGCCCGGGGACATTTAAAGAACAGTTATTCGATGCTCTGTTCAATCTGGACAAAACCACACTCGATGATATGCAAAAGGTGGAGTTATGATAAAGGGATATTATTTTATCACAGACTCCGGCCTGAGCAGAGCAGGTAATATTGCGGATGTTAAGCAGGCTATCCGAGCGGGCGTCAGCGTGGTACAATATCGAAATAAAGATGTTTCAACCGGCGATTTTTACAAAGAGGCACTGGTGTTACGCCGGCTTTGCGAAAAAACGGTATTTCTGATTAATGACAGGGTTGACATTGCCTTGGCGGTCAATGCCGACGGTGTTCATTTAGGTCAGGATGACCTGCCGTATGACGCCGCCAGAAAATTGCTTGGAAAAGATAAAATAATCGGCCTGACAGTTCATTCGCTTCAGGAGGCATTAGCTGCACGGGATATGGGGGCTGATTACATCGGCGTATCGCCGATTTTTGCAACTACAACCAAGGCTGACGCTGGGAAACCATCCGGCCTTGAATGCCTGACAAAAATACGTCGGGAGGTCAAACTTCCCATAGTTGCGATAGGGGGGCTCAATCTGTCAAATGCTTCTACCGTTATCAATGCCGGTGCGGATGCAATATGTGCGATTTCTGCGGTCGTAACAAAAGCGGATATCTGTGCAGAGATTGAAAAGTTCCAGGCATTATTCGTAAAGTAACGCTATGTCCCGACATATTACGGAAAATCTATTTGAAACTGCAAAACCCACAGTTCAGGTCTGCGAGCATATTATCCAGGTGGTGTTTGAAACGGCGGCTGATATGGAATTTTCTTATGCACTGCCGGATACGCTCTGGCCGATTCAACAGGGGCAGCGAGTGGAAGTGCCGTTCGGCAGAAATAATAAAATTGAAACAGGATTTTGTGTCGGCATCGAAGAAAAGGCACACAGGGACAAAGGCACGCAGGCACGTTTAGCCCCGCCATTCCCGTTAGGGATGGCCAAGCCCATTATGGCGGGGTCCGGTTATAAACTCAAATTTGTTGAAAAGGTCATTGATAAGGAACCACTGGTAAATGCTGAGCTGATGCTGCTGGCTCGCTGGATTAGTGAATATTACGTTTGTCCTCTCGGTCAGGTGCTTTCTGCGTTCGTGCCGTCGGCAGTCAAACGGTCGGCGGGGGTTAGAACGCAGACTTTCGTTTATTTGGATGTACCAGCCGATGAGATTGAAAATACAGTCG
>CAZYWY010000389.1:0-2244 GCA_964651605.1 uncultured Pirellulales bacterium
CGTTTGAAGACGCGTTTGGCCTCGCCCTCTGTGTCTGCTTGAAAACGTACTCAATGCGTTCCTTATCTTCTGGTATTTAGGCGACAGGTATGTCATCATTCTGCTTTGGAAATTCTGAGCCTTGTTGTCCCGCTGATAGGTATTGACATTTATGGTATAATCGCCAACACCTTTGGCCGACGCCAGCAGGACGCGGGCAGCTTTATCACGGCGTGCCTCGGCGTCCCTATCGCGTGCAAGCGGCTCGAGCGGTGTCATAATCCGGTCTATATCGTATCCGTGAATTTCATAACGCGGCGTGGCTATTTCCTTTTCCAGATAGAAATATACCTTCTCCAGTCCCGGCTGCATCTCCTGAAGGGCAAAGACCGCCTCATCGACCACCATAACCCCCAGAGCAGAAGCGACCCCCCTGCCGGATTTATTGGTTACCTTAAATTGTATTTTTGCCTCCGAGCCGGGCAGATACGTATCACTGTCACCCGTTACCGCTATGCTCAAATCATCCGCAGGGTCCACAAGGACAAGCCTCTGGTCGCGTACTATTACGCCGTTTGTTCCGATTAAATAAGCGTTGACCTGCACCGTGCCTGCCAATGCCGTATCAAGCGAAATAGTTGTTGCAGCCTTGCCGTTTTTCAAATCCAGCGTCTTTGTCAGGTATGTCTGGCGGTCCTTGATTAAATCAACATAAACCGAACCGGTCTTTCGGGTCGTAATTATTGATAGTTCGGTCTTGTCCCCGACGCGGTACAAGCTCTTGTTTGTGCGAACAATGATTTTATCATCATCCCGCTGTGTCTTGGTTTTTATTTCGATACTGGCTTTGCCGGTCTGTCCCTTTGAATCCTTGGCCGACAGAGACATTGTCAATGCCTCATTTTTTGCCTCAACCGTAGTTTCCCCGAATCCGCTTGCGTCGGTATCTATTGTTTTCCTGCCGCCGGGGGCGTTATCCCAGACTACTGTGCATTTTGCCGGCGTGGAATCCGCATAAGTGGAAACGATGTAGATTTTATTTTCAAGTCCCGGCACAAGGTCGCCGCTTTCGGCGACGGCGGCAATAATTATCGGTGTGGCGGTAACGCTCAGATTCTTTGTTATGGTTTCTTTGTGGTCGGCGGTGTCGATGATTGAAATTTCAAATTTGGCCGATGCCTTGCCCGCCTCAAGCGGCTGGCCGACAAAATCCCTGGGCAAATGAGCCTCGAATGTATAATGTCCCTTGTCATCGGTCTTGCCCTCTATCATCTCGAAATCCACATAAGCAATGTCGAATTTCGAGCATTTAATCTGCACCTTGCCGCCGGATACAGGTTTGCCGAAGAAATAATCGACCTGTATGTCACCTTTTACAACCTCGCCGGGCTGATAGAAACTTTTGTCGCTTTTAAAATCAACCTTGAACTTCGGCAGAACATAACGTTGTACCGTAACGGTTTTTTCCTCCCGCATACCCGCTGCTATCGAGCGGATTTTATAACTGCCCATATTCAACTCGTCAGCCAGCACGAAATCCACAAACGAAATGCCGTACTCATCACTCCTGGTAGTTTTCTTGAAAACTTTGTTGCCCTTGGCATCTTCCACTTCAAAAAGAATATCGGATTTAGCCAGCGGCGTCATTTCCGGCTCGGACAGGGTTAAAGCCCTTATATGAATAGTCTGGCCCGGCTGATAAAGCGGCTTATCCGTTGTAAGAAGAGTATGCAAGGCGCTTCGTACCTGGATGGTTTCCTGAATCGTATCCTCAGAAGCTTTCGATTTGACAGTGATTTTAAGCGCGGCATTTTTCAGCACATCGTCAGGCATTACCAGGCGGACTGTAACTTCACCGTTCGAGTTGGTTTTGCCGCTGAACTGGGCGATTGTCTTACCGTCAGATACCAACTCAGCCTGGACAGATGCCTCTCCAATGGCACTGCCCGTAGTCTTGTCCTTAACTATAATGCGTATCGCCGCTGTTGTGCCGGCAACGAATTCTCTCTGGCCGATGACCGTTGTCTCAAGAATTTCGCCCGTAAATAACAGACTCCGCTTTATGAATTCCTGATTCGAGTCGAACCTGTATCTTATGTAATAATTCGCAAGGTCGGACTTGTTGATTTGCCCGTACAGTGTAACCTTGATGGGCTGGCCGGTATGTCGGCGTGTTACCTTGGCCAGCATATTGTTGTCGAGATTCAGCAGTTCAACCTCAAGAATGCCGCTCCTGACGTTGGGACGGCGAAATTCAATATCAAG
>CAZYWY010000390.1:0-2221 GCA_964651605.1 uncultured Pirellulales bacterium
GCTCTGACGAAAGGCCCTGCGCATATTATTGATTGAGGGGTCTTTGTGAATCATATCTCTGAACTGCTCATTGATTACCAGCATTTCATAAATACCAACTCTGCCGACATACCCCGAATTTCGGCAATTTTCACAGCCGCCGCCGTGATAAAGCTGATTAGCATCGACGCCTGCTTTTTCGAGGTATTTGCGAAGATGGTCGCTGACCTGATAAAGCTGCTTGCATTTGGGACATATCCTTCTGACGAGCCTCTGTGCAAGAACGGCGTTGAGCGAGGCCGCCAGCAGATACGGGTCCACGCCTATATCAACAAGCCTGCTGACACTGCTGGCTGCATCGTTGGTATGCAAAGTTGAAAGAACAAGATGGCCGGTCAGAGCAGCCTGTACCGCTATGCGGGCAGTTTCATTATCGCGGATTTCACCTATCATAATCACATCGGGGTCCTGCCGAAGCAAAGACCGAAGCGATGTCGAAAAATCAAGACCTATTTTTTCGTTGACCTGCACCTGATTGCAGAAGCCCAGCTCATATTCGACAGGGTCTTCTACCGTGGAGATATTTAACTTGTCACCATCCATCTTCGCCAGAGCTGAGTATAACGTCGTGCTTTTGCCGGAGCCTGTCGGGCCTGTAACCAGCATAATCCCATGCGGCATATCCACCTGTGCAGCAAAAGTCTCCTGCGCATCTGCCTCCATACCGAGCTGTTCAAGTCCCCGTAGAATCGACCTGCTGTCAAGAACTCGAATCACCACCTTCTCGCCATAATGGGTCGGAAGGGTTGAAACACGCAAGTCTATCGCCCTGCCTCCGACCGAGACCTTGATTTTGCCGTCCTGAGGCAGCCTGTGTTCTGAAATATCGAGATTGGCCATAATCTTGATACGCGAGACAATCGCAGGGTGCATTTTCATCGTCGAAGTCATCACATCGAACAGCACGCCGTCTATACGGCATCTGGTTCGCATTGATTTTTCCTTTGGCTCGATGTGAATGTCACTTGCACCGTCACGCACGGCGTTGCTGATTAAGTAATTGACAAATTTGATGACCGGCGACTGGCCTGCCATTTTCTCAAGGTCTTCGGACTGCTCCTGCTGGTCCTGAACGACCTCGACATCACCCATATCGCTGATAATTTCGTCAAGAGAACAATCCATCTTGTTGCTATCCATAAACTGGCAGATTTTGTCTATGTCATCTTCCGTACATACAACAGCCCGGACATTCATACCGGTCTGCCTTTTTACATCCTCAATGACAAAAACCTCGCCGGGGTGACTTGTTGCCACCACGAGAGTATCATCCTGGACGGCAATCGGCATAACGCGGTTGTTCTTGATATATTGCAGCTCAAGCCTGTGAAATGCCTCTTTATCCACCTGGTCGGGTTCGATTTTGCAAAATTCATATCCGTAAAGACCTGCACGGGCAGCCAAAAGCTCGACCTCGTCGGCTAATCCTCGCTCGGTTATCAGCCTGCTGATATCACCTTCAGATTGCTGGTGTACCTGTCTTAACTGCGAAAGTTGTTCCTGGCTGATTTTACCGGTCTCTGCAAGCACATCAGCGATATCGCGTATATGAATCTCCGCATCCTGCTCAGGTGAATAGAGCTGCGAAAGACCGTTAATCTCGCTATCGCCGTCATAAAAATCGTGGAGCGTGCTTAGACCTGCCGGCTGGTCCTTTGATTTAAACCCGAATATTCGTCCCATAGTAAATAAAGTATAAGAAATATTTAGTTTATAAGTAAATCAGTAAAAGCGTAGAAGCGTTTGAACATATAAACGCACTTTTACGTCCGATATCTGCTCAGCGTATAGCGTTCAGTTTTTATCTTATACCCTATACCCTATACGCTAACATTGTTTATCGGGTAAATCCGCAGGCCACTTGACGTTTCAATTTATTATTTCTTTTGCAAACCGTCTTTTGGCCGGTATAATAACACTCTGATATAATGAAAGGGCGAATATTATGAGAACAAAAATGAAAATACGGAAAACAAGAAACGGAACGGTGGCAGTCGGCGTGTGTCTTGTAATGTCTTTATTAATGTTGTTCCTTTTTTCTAGAGGAATAATACCAGAACCAAAAAAAGAAAACTATCGGCCAAGTTATAGCTCGCCAGCTCAAGAAAGACCCAAATACACTTACCGAAGATGATTATAAAAAAGTTGAGACTTTAACACTTTCGTCTGGTGTTAGTGATAT
>CAZYWY010000391.1:0-2218 GCA_964651605.1 uncultured Pirellulales bacterium
TGGCGGATTGGAGCCGCCACCTTTTTAACCTTCAACTATGGATTGGACACCCTCAAGAATGCAGTTGCATCAACGTTAAACAAAAAAGCAAATGAACTGACTGACGATGATTACAAAAAATTACAAGGTTGACACTTTCTGGTAGCATCTCTAATCTACAACCTCTTGCAAGTCTTACTAATTTGCAGGAACTTTATTTGAATTTAGGTTTGTTAGAAAAGAAGAGGCCTGATTTGCGAATATTTGACTGGTTACCGATAAGGTTCAGACGTTTCTTCCATCAAACGACTCAAACGACGAAGACGGAATACATTAATAGATATATTAACATAGACGTTATTGGAGAACTACGAAATCTGCGTGTGCTTCAAATCAGCGGCCAGCTCAGAGATGCGACACCTCTTGCGAATCTTACAAATCTTGAATTCCTTAAACTTGCTGATACTAAAATTAACAATATAAAGCCCCTTGAAAATCTCATAAAATTAAAAGAACTGGATATTTCCCATACGTATATTTCTCATCTCGATCCTCTTTCCAAACTTACGGAACTCCAATCGCTCTGTTTGTCCCAGACACTCGTTGATGACATTAATGTCCTTTCGAATCTCACAAATTTAAAAACACTCAATATGAGAAGCTCAAGATGGATTACCGACATTACACCGCTTACGAATCTTACAAACCTTACATACCTTGATATTTCCTATACACAAGTTAGTGACGTTAACGCCCTTGCCGAGCTTACAAATCTGCAAACTTTTAAGCTTTCCTTCACGCCTGTTGGAAATATAAAACCGCTTTCTAATCTTGTGAACCTCAGGACTATTGATCTTGGAGCCACGAGAGTTAGTGAACAGCAAAGAGCAGATCTAAAAAAAGTTTTACCACAAGCCAACGTTATCCCCTAAGGTTCGATTTCAACAGGTTTTAGCTGACTAAGCGTTTTTTCAGCCGTTGGATGGCGAGGTAGCCGACAATGAGGATAAACAGCACAAGATAAAGGCAGTCCAGCAGCAGGATGGATTTGTAGTTGTTTGTGCAGACAGCCCGGGATAATCTGACGCAGTGCGTCAACGGGACAATTTCAACAAGAGGCTGAATATAAATAGGCAGTTTTTCGACCGGAAATACCACGCCTGAGAAGAAAAACATCGGGCTAAGCAGCCCGGTGAAATAGAAGCTGAAATGGTTGATATTTTTGACGAACGATGTAACCAGCAGCGAAAGGGAGGCAAATGTCACTCCGGTTGCAAAACCTATAAAAGGGGCCAGCAACCCGTAAGGCAACGTGATGATTTTAAATGCCAGCAGGATACACAGCACCGCAAACGAAAAGAAGAATCCCTTCGCCCCTGCCCAGAGCATCTCGCCGACGATGAGGTTGTTGCAGGTCAAAGGCGCTGCGAGCATCCCGTCATAAATCTTCTCGAATTCCATCCGGATGAATGTGCCGTAGCTGCACTCGAAGGCTGATGTGAACATAGCGGTAGTTACGAGCAGCCCCGTGCCGAGGAATGTGATGTATGGCAGTCCTTCCATCTCGCCGACGAAACTGCCCAGCCCCAGCCCTACGCCCGCCAGGAAAATCAGCGGCTCAAGGAACGGCGGCAGACCGTTACTGAAGATATTTTGCGTATAGACCCTCATATGGCGGTACCAGACACTGTACAGTCTGTGATGCAGCGGCGGATAAAAGCGTCGCCCGTCGCTAGTCGCTCGTTGTTCGCTGTTTGATTTACGAGATATGAGATACGAAATACGAGATACGAAATTATTGCTTGTCATTCAGCCCTCTGCCTGTTGCGCTAAGGAAAACATCTTCAAGATTTGTTTGTCTGATGAGGTAATTGTCCGAAGCTAATCCCGCCGAGAGGTTTTTGAGGGTATCGATGCTGCCGGAATAGTACCGCAGAACGCCGGGTGTATGTTCGAGCCTGATTTGGCTGTTGTCGAAGCTGTCTTTGTCAGGCATTTTTTCGGCGGTATCGAATACCTCAAGGACGAATTTTTCAATCTTGCCGGCCAGCAATTCATCGGGGCTGCCCTGCATTATATTTCGGCCTTTGTGCATTATCAAAAGCTGGTCGCAAAGCTGATACGCCTCGTCCATATAGTGAGTGGTCAGCAGGACTGTGGTCTGCTGTTTCTGGAGCTGGCGGATTTTTCCCCAGATAAGATGCCGCACCTGCGGGTCCAGACCGGTTGTCGGCTCATC
>CAZYWY010000392.1:0-2217 GCA_964651605.1 uncultured Pirellulales bacterium
TATCTTCCTTCAAATCCAATTTGCCTGGATTTGCCACAGGCAGGTCATCGGCAGGATTTACTTCTATTGAAAAGGTTGCAGCGGCACTGTCGATTAAACTGTCGTTGACTCTGAAGCTGAAACTGTCAGTACCATTGTAGTTTTTATCAGGTGTGTATATCAGATTCGGGGCGGCACCGCTGAGAGTACCGTGTGTCGGATGAGATAACTGTCGGTACGTCAGTGCATCACCATCAGCATCGGTTCCGGTTAAAGTTATAGGTAAAGAAGTATCTTCGTCCACGCTTGCCTTGCCGGCTATGGCAACAGGGGCATCATTTACCGCGGTTATTGCTATTGACACGGTCGCAATGGGGCTTTCTATCTCGCCGTCATTCACATCAAAAGCAAAACTATCCTGCCCGTTGAAATTGGCATTAGGCGTATAAGTCAGATTCGGTGCATCTCCGCTGAGAGTACCGTGCAAAGGCTCTTGTGTTATAGTATATGAATACGCATCTGAATCGGGGTCGCTGGCGGTTAAAGAGAAAGCCGCAGGACTGTCTTCCATAACTTTTAATGTCTGATTTTCTGCCACAGGCGAATGGTTTGGCGTAACAGTGATGGTAACAGTAGCCGGTTCACTGTCGGCCATTTCGTCGTTGGTTCTAAATGTGAACCGGTCCGTGCCGGTAAATCCCGGCTGCGGAGTATAGACCAGTTTCCCATTGCCGTTAAAGCCCTGAACGATATTAATTTGGCCATGTTGAGGGTCTGTACGAATGGAAAAAGTCGGAGCGTCGCCGTCAATATCGCTGCCGGTCAAAGCAATCTGAACAGACTTGTTCACTTTGGTACTTACGGACTGGGCGTTGGCTGCCGGTGCGTCATTAACAGCCTCAACAGTAATTGAAACCTCGGCAATTTCGCTCTGTAGTTTTCCATCGCTGACCTGATAGGTAAAACTGTCCGGGCCGTTATAATTCAATTTTGGTGTATATGTCAACTCAGGCGCACTACCCTCCAGCATACCATTGGAAGGTTTCTTTATAATAGTATAGGTGAGTTTGTTTCTGTCTTTATCCGTAGCCGCAAGTGTGATTTTCTTCGGCGTGTCCTCCTGCACATTTACCGCTGCAGATTGAGCAACAGGCGGATTATTGACCATAAACTTCAAAAATGCCACATAAGCAGCAGCCAGCAGAAAGATAATTATCAAAATAAAAGTTAATACCATCCTGGCAGCATTGTTGCCTCTGTCTTTGTTGGTCGGAGTTTTGCCGGCTGATTTATTAGGCTTCGGCTGAATGATTGTAGAGGCCGGCATTGAAGCTGAAGGGGCAGAACCATCTTTTTTAAATTGAGATTTAGCATCTGCTCCGGCAGTCCCTGTGGGATGCCTTACGGCACTGCTTGTTGCAGCCTTGCCGGTCGGCTGTGAAATAATCTTATCTTCCGCATTTTGCAAACGGTCCACAATCTCCGATATATCCGCTGACTGGGCAGGCTGTTTTTCCGCAGTATCTATTATCTCCTGCGCAAGAGCCTTATACTCTTGTGCGCCTTTGCTTTCCGGGGCGTAGCTGATGATAGGCTCACCCGCACTTGGCGCCTCCGCCAGGCTCATAGTCCTGTGTATAGTGGTTTTGAAAACAAGGTCGCCGAAAAACGCCCTCATTTGTTCTTCGATTTGCCTGCTCAAAGCAGTCTTATCTTCCACAAACGTCAACAAAAGACCTAAAACCTTTATGGAACTGGGGTAAAATCGCTTACGTGCGAGCTTAACTGTCTCAAGCATCTGCTTGAGTCCTTCAAGTGCGTAATAATGTACCTGCACCGGAACTATAATATCAGTGCTGGCAAGCAATGCATTGAATGTCAACAATCCCAGTGACGGCGGACAATCAACGATGCAAAAATCATATTTATCCTGTACCTTCTTGAGCTGGTCCGCCAGCATAAACTCCTTTTGGTCTGCAAAGGCCAACTCCAGCTCAGCTTTTGCAAGGCTTATATTACCGGGCACCAGGTCAAGATTCTCGATTTTTGTACTTTGTATTACCTTGGTAATCGAAAATTGCTTGTTAACCATCGAGTTATAAATGGTCTTGTCCAGGCTGTCCGGGTCAAAAGCCAGTCCCAAAGTGGCGTGTGCCTGCGGGTCAAGGTCCACTATCAGCACCTTCCTGCCCATCTGAGCAAGAGCCGCTGCCAGATTTAGTGCGGTAGTTGTTTTGC
>CAZYWY010000393.1:0-2212 GCA_964651605.1 uncultured Pirellulales bacterium
ATAATAATGCTGCCCGTATAGCTGTTTGCAAGGCTTTGGTTCAAACCAGGTCGTCATCTAAACTGGTTGCAAATATAGGGGATTTTATTCAGCCTTTGCTTGGTATATTTGCCACCGATAATGCTGAAGAGGCCAGGCAGGCGGCGCAGGCGACCCTGATATATAAATATCAGGAGATAGGGCCTTTGCTGGAAAAACTCGTAACAGATGTCAACAAACCAGTCGCTATAAGGTTGAATGCCATCGGGGCATTACAGATTCAGCCGGCCCCGCAGGCTGCCATTAAGTTGTTGCAGATGATAGATGACCCTGAAAAACAAATAGCCGACGGAGCGGAAAAAGCCCTGCTTTCGCTGGGGATACCAACTGCCGGTACGAGCAGGGAAGAACGCAGCCGGATTATCGGGGATATTACAAGCAAAGGTATAGAAACATACCTGCGAGAATTGCTCATTAAGCAGGATACACTAATACGTCAGATAAACGCTGATGCTACTTTGCTGTTAAAGGCTTATTTATCGTTACTTGATAAGACATATCTAAGTTATAACGATACTACTGTCAAAGACAAGTTTCTGATAGAGAATTTAAGCAGTCCCTGGCCGGCAGTTAAACTTTGGGCTTTGGAGAAGGTCTATCAGCGAAGACAGGGTACGAGCCCGTTTTTGTCCTCTGATTTTCAGCCTGTCCTGATAGGCCTTATTTCGGATGCGGACAAGGATGTTCGGCTTAAAACGGCTGTTCTTTTATCTATTTTGGGAGAGTTTAATCCGGCTCAGGCTATACTGGCCAGGCTTAAAGTTGAAACCAACGAGTTGGTTAAGGTACAGTTGGTTGATACACTCGGTTCAGCCTGTTATAATGCATTGTTGCCGCCTGTAAAAATTACACCTGACATCAGAGCAGAGGCTCTGGACTGGGGGGCAAAGTTTTTAGCCGAGCAGGACTCGACAAAAGCACAAACAGGCGCAAGAGTTATTAAAAAGCTACTCGAGCGAGAAGGGCTCAAGAGCGAAGATGTTGACAAATATCTTAATTTGCTTTTGACTCGATATCAGCAGCTTAAAGAAAGCCCGAATAATGGGTTACGTGGAGAGCTGCTTACTGCGATGGCGGGTTTGGTTGCACAAGGCAGTTCTTGTAAAGTGCAGGCAACGGTTCTTTTTGAGCCTATATTTAAAGAAGCGCTGAATGATAAAACAACAGATTCGGTCAGGGAAACGGCAGTAGCAGGGCTTATCAATATAAATGACACGGCAGCGTTTAAAACCTTAAAGGCGGGTTTTCTCAATGATACCAGCGAAAATATCAGGGGTAGAATCATTCAACTTGCTCAGAAATTCGGCAGCAAGGAAGATTTACCCTGGCTGGTTGAAAAAATGGGTTCAAAAACCGAAAGCCAGCAGGCCTGGCAGGTAGTACTTAAAATTTTTAATGATATGGATGCCGCTACTTTGATGTCAGAACTCAACAAGCTGACCTCGTTGGGCAGCCAGAGCTTAACTACGGAGCAGAAAATCGCTCTTTTTGAAAAGGCAGAAACCAAGGCTACAAGTGAAAACAAAGCGGATATGCTCAAAACATCGAGAGAGAAATTAGCTGAACTTTATTATACAAGCAATAAATATGAAAAGGCGGGGGAATATTACTATAAACTTTATACTGCCTCCAAACCGCCTGAAGATGCCAAACTAATCCTTTCCAAAGTTATAGATGCGTATTTAAGGTCGCCTAAGATTGACGCAGTAGTCGATTTGGTAAAAAATCAACTGGCTAAAAGCGACCTGGATACTGAGGATGTTCTTGTTCGCTCGATTGATAGCTGTCTGACTGATAAGTCTGTCAGCAACGACCCTAATATTATAATACAAAGGTTGTCCGCAATAGAACCCACTCAATCCAGACCCAAATGGCAGAAACAACTGAAAATCTGGAAGGACCGTCTAAATGGAGACAATTAAACATCAGGTTTAATATTGGCGGATTTTACAGTGTTTAATGCCAAAATATGAGAGTATAGGTGATTTGGAAATACTTTCTGTCAAAAAAATATACTTAAAAAATAAAAAATTCAGTTTTTTTCAATTTTTCAATTTTTTTGTATTTGCACTTTCACTAATCTTTTTATATATTACTTAGTTTCTATTGATTGTTGAGTTGAAATATATCAGCCGATGGTTATCGGCCGGCTAAAATTTGCTGCTGTAGCTCA
>CAZYWY010000394.1:0-2208 GCA_964651605.1 uncultured Pirellulales bacterium
GATATCCACTGCCACGCCGAAAATTTCGCCTTCAGGAGCAAGGCGGCGGTATTTATCGTAGATTGTAAAAGAAGTCTCGGCTGCTGATGTAATGCCGGATTCGAGGATTTTTTGTTCAAAAAACCGTGATTCCTGCGGGATAGTTACCGTCAGGTCTTGGGTGATATGGTATTGGCAGGCCAGGACTTTTTGTCCGGAAGGTTCGAGAGTTACGAGGCATTTTTTGCAGGTACCTCTGCCGCCGCAGGAGGTATTTAATATAATCCCTGCCTGACCGGCTGCTTCAAGCAGAGAAACGCCGCTCTGAATTGATATTTGCCTACCTTCAGGCTCGAAAGTGATGGTGAAATGCTTCATCTGCCGCATCGAATGCTGCACAGAATAAATGCAACATTCAATCTGTACGGTTATTTGTTATCCGCTTATTTTATGTCGAATTTTCCACTTGGCTCGTCTTTTTTTGCTGCCGATTTTGCGTCTGCGCCTTGATTTGGCCATTTATTAATTTCTCCACAACCTAAAACTTTACAATAAAAAACTTTTCTAAGTCGTCTAAATATATGCTATTATATTTGATTTGAAAAGCAAAAAATAAAAATATCAGGCTGATTAGGAGTCAGCCGGAGTATAAAATGTACTGTTTCACCCGGAATGGCAGGTTTTTTTGTAGAAAACAGCCTCTGGAATGAAATGTTATAAATCGTCTTATTGGCGGATTTTATCGCGAGGTGAAAAATGATTCAGTGTAAGGATTGCGAATTATGTGAAATCGGCCCTGAAGGCCAGCGAAACTTAAAATGCGACCCGTTTGTAAATATTAAAGAGCCCGAATGTATATTCAAATGGCAGTTAATACGCCTGGATATGCTGTTGGCCAATTATCAGGGGATGATGAAGTGGTATTTGAAATTAGCCCCGCTTCAGGATAAAATCATTAAATATATGCAGCACGAAATAGATGATATTGATGAATCAGATAACTGGAAGCTCGACGAGCAGCCAGAGGATGAACAGGATATCTGAGGATTCGTATTATTTTTTAGTTTTTTAACGCATCTTTTTTAAATTTTTTGCAATAAATATGCAAAAAAAATCGTCTTTATTTGAGAAAAGCACTGAAATATGTCAGATAGCAATATCTTAGACCAGGTTATAGCAGGCTGTAAAAAAGGCCAGTCGAAGTGCTTTTCGCAGTTGCTTGATATTTATGCAAGTCGCTGTTACGGTTACTTTTACCGGCTTTGTGGTAACCGTGATACAAGCGACGAGTTACTCAGTGATCTGTTTGTGAAGTTGGTTGAAAAAATTGAGTCCTATAATGGAGGTTCTTTTGAAAGCTGGTTGTTCAGAATAGCATCAAATATTTTTCATGACCACCTGCGAAATAAGCAAAGGCGGCAAAAATTGCTGAAAATTCGGAAAGAACAGGTGGAATCCGAAATGCCGGTAAAGGAAAAGAAATCGGGCGATGAAAGGCTGGACAGATTAGAAGTGCTGTTGAAAAAACTGGATGGGGATACAAGGGAGTTGATAGTGTTGCGTTTTTATTCCCAGTTGAGTTTTAAGGAGATATCGGAGATGCGGTCCGAGCCGATAGGTACCACGTTAGCAAAAACTCATCGGGGACTTCAGAAACTACGCGAACTAATCGAGGGATAGCTTATGGATGCCAAAAAGCAGGAAAATCTAAAAGAGCTTGTCGAAAGATTCGTCTCTGGCAAAGAGGTAGAAAAGTATATAGATGATATTCAGGCGGGCGAGCAGATACTGCGTAATCATCCGGCTCCTGAACCGGATGATATGCTTTTAGCCAATATAAAGGCTGAAATTGCTCTGCATATTTTGCCTCGAAAAATTTTTGTTTTTAGAAAAATAGTGTATGCAACAGCGGCAGCAGCTGTTATTATCGTAACGGTGCTCGGATTTGGATTGTTTGAAAATCGAAGCCAAATAGAACCACCGATGCAGAGGGTTCAGGCGGCTTCGCCTTTTCCCTGGGACAGAAGTGAAGATACCACTGCGACATATATAAAAATCAAGGCTGAACAAATTCAACGCCAAGTTATGGCGATGGAAAATGCCGAAGATGAGACAGATAGCAGCAGAGCTGTAAAGAAACTGGAGATTGAAAGTGCGGTGATTGGTAGTGATTTCTGGGAAGGATAATAAGATGATAACTTGGTTTTTGCAATTGAGTCAGCCGAAACA
>CAZYWY010000395.1:0-2200 GCA_964651605.1 uncultured Pirellulales bacterium
TCAAAGGTACGTTTTTCTTGGTGAACTGCCGGAAAACCTGAAGGATGCAAAAGAAAATAAAGGCTCTATGCTTGTCGCTATGGTATTTTTGGCCTGTTTGTGTGTGCTTATGGGATTGCTTGTGATTGTGCCGACTTTGAGAGCCAATATTCTCGAGCCGGCTGTAAAGGTGCTGACGGACGGGCTTTTGTATTCCGCTAATTTAATTAAGACATAGTTTCGAAAGATTAAAGCTATGAGGCGTCTGATTTATTTTGTTTTAGGATTTATTACCTGGATTATCTGGACATGGCCTTTTGTTGATGGCAAAATCGATATCCAGATTGTGGTTGCGGGGCTGATAGCTTCTGCCGGTGTTGCGGTTTTGTTTCATGAGATGTTGCCTAAAGAGCACCATATATTTTTATCACCCCTGCGGCTGTTTTGGTTTTTGGTATATGTGCCGGTGTTTTTCTATTATATGGTGAAGGCTAATCTTGACGTGCTTTACCGCGTGCTGCACCCCAAGATGCCGATTAGACCCGGGATTGTAAAAATAAAAACGAATCTGAAGACCGATTCCGGTATTACGGCTCTTGCAAATTCTATTACTCTGACACCTGGTACTTTGACAGTTGATTTGACCAATGACGGATATTTGTACGTCCACTGGATTAACGTCCGGTCTGATGACGTCGAGCAGGCAACAAAAATTATTGCCCACACATTCGAGTGGTTTATTAAGAGGATTTTTGAGTAAAAAGAGAAAGAAAAGTTATGATAACGGTATTTTATATTGGCTTGTTCGTATGTTGTTTCTTGTGCCTGTATCGAATCGGTCGCGGCCCCAGTGCCCCTGACAGGACGGTGGCCATAGATATACTGGGTATCGTCGTAGTGGGTTTTTGCGCACTGCTCGGATTGGTTACAGGGAAGGATTTTTATCTCAATATCGCTCTTGCATGGGCGCTGCTGAGCTTCATCGGCACCATCGCATTAGCAAAATTCTTGGAGGGCAGAAGTTTCGATGAGTGAGATTATTGGATATACATTGATAATAATCGGGATTTTCTTTGATATATCAGGCTGTATAGGTTTGGTCCGTTTGCCTGATGTTTATAACCGTTTGCAGGCCTCTACAAAATGTGTAACGCTCGGCACTATCTTACTTTTAGTTGGTGTCGCCTTAATTAGCGATGTGGCGGCTTTAGATGCCAAAGCTATAATCTGCGCTGTGTTTATTTTAATAACTTCTCCCACCGCAGCCCATGCTATAGCCAAAGGGGCTTATGCCTCCGGCATTGAATTGTGGCAGGGTAGTGTCATTGATAAATATGGCCAGGATATCGAAAAACAGCAAGACACTAAGTAGTGTTGAGTTATGAGTTGTGAGTTGTAACTCATAACTAAGGACTTAACACTCAAAACTGATTCAAGACTGGAGTTGAAAAATTGCGACTACCTAAGCTAAGAGAATTGAAAGAGGCAGTAACGGCGGTTATCTCACCGAGATTTACTACGCGTTTTCCTGCTAAACCCTGTGTTGTACCTGATTCTTTCAGGGGTAAGCCGGAGTTTGACCTTGATACCTGTATAGGCTGCGGCGCCTGTGTGAACGTCTGTCCCACCCGGGCTTTAGCGATGGTTGATGATACTCAGTCTGCAAAGCCGGTTAGAAAGATCACAGCGAGGTACGATGCCTGCATTTTCTGCGGTAACTGCCACGAGAACTGCACAACAAAAGATGGCATAAATCTCACAAAAGAGTGGGACCTGGCAGGTCTGGACAGAGAGCAGATGTCTGTCACTCACGAGTACGAACTGCAGATGTGCGAAAGATGCGGTGCTGTAATCGGCACGAAAAAGCATCTTATGTGGCTTTATGAAAAACTTGGGGCGCTGGCCTATACCAACCCATCGCTGCTGCTTACACAAAGCGGCAGTTTGCTCACCCAGCCGGGTCAGATTCACCAGCCTCAGCAGGAAGATGTTCAGACCGGCGATTTTATGCGAATACTCTGCCCCAAGTGCAAGTGCGAATTAAATATTCGGCTATAGAGCAAATCTCGTCAGCCTCTTTTGCAGGGTGTCAAAATGCCGGATGAGAACTTGGATATACTCGAAAATCTGGCCGGCCGGGCAACTGTCATTGTTGGAATAGGAAATACACTTAAAGGGGATGATGCCGTAGGACCGCTTGTTTGCAGGCGGCTAAGTCGCT
>CAZYWY010000396.1:0-2197 GCA_964651605.1 uncultured Pirellulales bacterium
GATAATGTTTTTGTCGCTGATGCAGGCAATCGCATCATCTATCGCTATGACAAAACCGGGCAGTTAATCAATCGAATCGGCCAGAAAAATGCCGACAGGAATATCCCCGGTTTTGTGATACCGAGTCCTTATTTTGACCTTGCGGTCGGCCGGGACGGATTGCTGCGAGTGGTCAATCCCGGGATACATCACATCGAGGCTTATACCTTTGCCGGCGACCTTGAATCGGCCTGGGGAGAGTTTTCCAACAAAATCGAGGGTTTCTGCGGCTGCTGCAACCCGGTGAATTTCGCCATCCTGCCGGGGCCTGATGTTACCGGAGCTAAAGATAAATTTATAACCTCTGAGAAAGGTTTGACGCGGGTGAAGGTCTATGATTCCAAAGGCCAATTTATCGGTGTTGTTGCCGGGCCGCAGCAGCTTATAGAGGGCGGCAAAGTTGAGGTTTGTGATTCGCCTGCCCAGTGCCAGATGGGCGGTTTCGATGTGGCAGTCGGTCCTGATGGGCGTGTATTTGTACTTGATACAATCAAAAATATCATAAGAATATTTTCATCGGTTCGAGACTCTGCGGAAAAATAAAGAGTAGTTCACGAACAGCCAAGCGTGTCTTTTCGTAAAAAATTCTGATTATATTAGCTCTGAAAAGGGAAAAAATGGCTGAAAATTCAGAACAAATTCCGGGCAGGCGAAGGTTTCTTGCAGAGTTTTTAAGATACACAGTGCTGGGAACACTCGGTGCAGTGGGGGGAGCAGCATTGGCGAAAAGGCACAAATTAGTCAGCCAGGGTTGTGCAGGTGACGGATTATGCACACAATGCGAGCTTTTTGCTCAATGTTTCGTTCCACAGCGATGGCAAATCAATCCTTTCAAGTGCATTGCCTGCGGCAACTGTGCCACATATTGTGTGCTTGAGCAGTCGGCGGTAAAGTGCGTTAACGTCTATCCGATTTGCGGCTACTGCAGAATTTGCTTCGGCTTTTTCGAGCCTGAGCCGTATGCCATAACTGAAGGTGCGGAAAATCAGCTCTGCCCGACCGGGGCTATAAAACGCAAATTCATCGAGGAACCTTTTTACGAATATACAATAGACGAGTCTTTGTGCATCGGATGCGGGAAGTGTGTCAAGGGCTGTAATACTTTCGGCAACGGGTCATTTTTTCTTCAGGTACGTCACGACCGCTGTGTGAACTGCAACCAGTGTGCAATTGCAGCCGCCTGCCCGTCGGGGGCTTTTGAGCGAGTACCGGCTGACAAACCATACCTTCTTAAAAAAGTGGAAAAGGCCTGATGTTACGTCCTGTTAATATCGTAAAAGTATCCGCAGTCCTGCTGTTATTATTATGTAGTACCATCTTTGCGGAAAACGTATATCCTTTTCCTCCACCTGAATTCGAGAGCGGCTACCAAATGCCGCAGACGACCATCCCGGCCGGCAGAGCGGGCATTTACCAGTATATCGACGTAATCGTCCTTTTTGCCGCACTTTCATTGTCGAGCTATCTTGTCCTGAAATATCGCAGGCGCTGGGCAATATTTGCTCTGATGATTTTCTCCCTGGCTTATTTTGGTTTCTGGCGGAAGGGCTGTGTATGTCCCATCGGTTCTATTCAAAATATAGTCCTGTCTTTTTTCGACCCCGGGTATGCTGTTCCAACCGTTGTTTTATTATTCTTTCTTCTGCCGCTTGTTTTCGCTGTTTTTTTCGGCAGGACGTTCTGTGCAGCGGTCTGCCCTCTGGGGGCGGTTCAGGATATTGTGCTTCTTAGGCCTGTTTCTGTGCCGGGCTGGCTTGAAAACGGGCTTCGGCTGCTCGGATATATTTACCTCGCTGCTGCGGTTCTCTTCGCCGCCACCGGCAGCGCTTTTGTGATTTGCAGTTACGACCCCTTTGTGTCATTTTTCAGGTTGAACGGCAATCTGAATATACTGCTCCTCGGCGGCTGTTTTCTCGTAGTAGGTCTATTCATAGGCAGACCCTATTGCAGATTTCTTTGCCCTTATGGAATAATCCTGCGACAAATCTCCAGAATTTCAAAATGGCATCCTACTATTACGCCGGACAAATGCATCCGGTGCAGACTGTGCGAGGATTCCTGTCCCTTCGGCGCCATAAAAAAACCGGCTGTGCAATGGCCGGCTGAAGAACATACAAAAGGCAGAAAAAGACTTGCCCTGCTGCTTGCTGCAACGCCG
>CAZYWY010000397.1:0-2184 GCA_964651605.1 uncultured Pirellulales bacterium
ATTATCTTTAAGAACAATGTTATTTCGTATCAACCTTACTTTGGCATGCTTTGCAGCCACGCCGGAACTGACATAACAACCACCTATCGTACCTACCCGCGAGACCTTGAAAATCTGCCTTATAACCGCCCTGCCAAGTGAGTTTTCCTTTTCCTCCGGCTCAAGCATACCGAGCATAGACTTTCGCAGGTCATCAGTTATGCGGTATATAATATTATATAGTCTTATCTCAACCCCTTTGGCTTCGGCTAACTTGGCAGCGTGGTCCTCGCTGACCACACTAAAACCAATAATAATGGCATTGGATGCCTCTGCCAAGACTACATCGCCTTCTGTGATTCCACCCGGTGCGGCGTGCAGAATATTTATTTTGACCTCATTCGTACTCAACTCCGACAGGTACTTTTTTAATACATCAACTGAACCCTGAACATCCGCCATGACAATGAGATTCAGCGCCTCGGTCTTGCCTGCTTCAATATGGCTGAATAAATTATCCAGCGTTACCTGGCTTCGCTCTGCCAGCAGGGTCTCTCTGCTAAGAGTACGAATCTCCTCGGCAGCATTTTTGGCCTGATTTATATCATCCAGACAGTAAAATCTGTCGCCGGCCTGTGGTACATCGTCCAGACCGGTTATCTCAACAGGCATCGAGCTGAAGGCCGTTTTAATGCTCTTGCCGCTGCTGTTTCGCAGCATTTTTACTCTGCCATAAGTGTTGCCGGCCAGGACAACATCGCCTTTATTCAACTGCCCTTCCTTAATCAATAAAGTCGCCACCGGACCCCGCTTTGCCTCGATTCTCGCCTCTACCACCCAGCCTGTGGCCGGAATGGAATTATCTGCCTTCAAATCGAGAAGTTCAGCTATATAATCAAGAGATTCGAGCAAATCATTGATACCCTCTCCCGTTATTGCGCTGGTCTTGACAACTTCTGTCTGACCTCCCCACTGAGCCGGTAAAAGGTCATGCTCAGCCAATTGGGCAAAAATTCGGTTGATATCACAGCCCGGCAAATCAATCTTATTCAAGGCCACAATAATAGGCACATTCGCCGCTTTGCTGTGTGCTATTGCTTCTATAGTTTGTGGCATCACCCCGTCGTCGGCTGCAACTACAAGCACCACGACATCGGTCATATTGGCACCCCTTGCCCTCATAGCTGTGAAAGCCTCGTGGCCGGGAGTATCAAGAAAAGTTACTCTCTTGTTATCCCATAACACCTCATAGGCGCCAATGTGTTGTGTTATACCACCTGCTTCACCGGCTGCTACATGAGTGGAACGAATTTTATCAAGCAGACTTGTTTTACCGTGGTCAACGTGGCCAAGCACCGCAGCGACTACGCTGCGTTTTTCAAGGTTTGTCCGCGGACGCTGCTCAAATTCAGCGTGTATTGTTTCCTCCAGGGTTGCTTTATGCTCAACAACCAGATCTGTATCAAACTCCAATGCAATCAACTCTGCCATATCGTTGCTGATAATCTGATTTACCGTAGCAATTGTACCGTGCCGCATCAGTTTCGATATAATATCTGTTGATTTCACAGCCAAAGCTGCAGACAAATTTTTTACAGTTATCGGCTCGTTCACAACAGCTTTAGCTGGTCTTATAGAGACGGCACTTTGTTTGAGCTTGGATGCAATTTTGCGGCTGGGCCTTGACCGCGTACCTTCACCGCCTGCCGCCTCAATTCTGGCCTGCCTTTCTTCTATATCTCTTTGACGCCATTTGCTGACGATTTTGGACTTTCTGATGACTTCCGGTTCTACATCGTCGCGTTTTTGCTTGTGCCGTTTTGCCGAATGCTTCTTATGGTCTAAAATACTTGGAAAAGAATCTTTATTATCCTGTTGTTTGTAAATTAACGGCTCAGTAACAGGTTCATTATATCTTGATTTAGATTTAGGCTTCGGTCGCCGATGCATTGGCTCAGGTGCTTCAACGCGAACAATTTTTGGACCTGTTAATTGTGCCGGCGCAGGTTTTTCCAGCAACGGACCGGCAGGAACTATTGGCTCAGGTTCGGGTTCCAGCTCAGGTTCTTTGGGTATCTGAACCGTTTGTTCTGCTGGTGTACTTGCAATAACCTGCACCTGCGAAAGAAGCGGCTCGGTCTGAACTACCGTAGTTGGGACTGACGGCTCAATTTCCTCCATTGGTACAACAGCCAGCTCTGTCTG
>CAZYWY010000398.1:0-2181 GCA_964651605.1 uncultured Pirellulales bacterium
CATTGAAAGGTTTTGAATTTTGGTAATTTGAATTTCGAGCTTGTTTCGGATTTCGATATTCGAATTTCGTATTTAACATAATTAGCATAAATTCTTATAAAATAAGGCCTTGTAAGCAGCGATAAAACCTAAGCGGCGCTGTGATACTAATTGGTACTGAATTTTATTTTTTTAAGCCGGCAGCCGGGACATCGCATCTGAAGCTCCTTTAAAAGTTCAGCACTGCACAAATTCAACTCGAACCTGTATGATGGTGAATCGACCACAACAGTAATCTGGCCTGCGGAAATATCCTCAATTCGGCAGTGTTCGGCGAGTTCTGACGGCAATACCTCGTTCCATACCTCAACTACCTCTCCATAAACCGCCTGCTTGGGAGATACCTGCTCATCGAGGAATTTTGCTGCCACCTGACCTATACTGCAAGTAACTTCAGCTTCGGTTTTCTGCCTGCTGATATTGCCGAATATTCGTGCTCCTTCACGCATCTCGTCGCTCGTCTCCCGTCTCTCGTATATCGTCTCTCGTATATCGAGATATTAACCGAGGTTAATCGGCATTACGACGTAAAGTAACTCTGTTCCGCTTTTTATCATTCCAGGCCTGTCCGGCTGTCCCAACTCCAGCTCAAATTGCGGCGTTTTAATTACCCGCAGCACATCAATCAAAAACTGCGGATTAAAGCCTATTTCAAGAGGTTCGCCCTTATAATCCACAGCCATATCTACTTCTGCATCGCCTGCTTCAGGAGCTTTGCCGGAAAAGACCAGCCTGTCCTTGGTGACCATCAGCTTGATTCCTCTGGACTCATCACTGGTAAGCAATGAAGCCCTGCGAACAGCACTTAATGTCGCCTCGGTCGAAAGGGTTATTTTTTTATCATAGTCGGTCGGTATTATATCCTCGTATTTCGGGAAGTTGCCCTCGACAAGATTCGAGCTGATAACTACGTTGGCACAGCTGAGCAGAATCTGATTGTCCACAGTCTTAGCCGAGACAACATCCTTGTCGCTGTTGCCGATTTTATCCAAAAGCCCCATCGCTTTAGACGGCACAATCATATTTGCCGGCACCTCGCCTTTAAGTGCCACCGACGCCAGAGCGACCCTGCTGCGTGCCAGCCTTCTGCCGTCTGTGGCGACAAGAAACAGCTTCTTGTCTTTTATTTCCCACAGCACACCGTTAATGGCATATCTGCTGCTTTCCCTTGCTGTCGCAAATATGGTCTGCTGGATGCCCGTCTGGAGGTCGCTCAAACCGACTTTGATGTCCGCCTTGCCCTGGAAATCAGGTACGACCGGGAACTGACCCGCCTCGTGGCCATAAACGGTAAAATGACTATCGGCGCCTTTTATTTCGCAGGAGCTTTCCGATGATTCAAGCACAAGCACATCATCGGTGCTTTCGCGAACTATAGCTGCCAGCCGGTCTGCCGGGATTATAACCTCGCCCGGCTTCTCGACCTGCACCGCATTGATTGTATAATTTATGCCGACCTCAAAGTCCGTAGCACATATACGGACGTCTTTGTCGCCGGCGGTTATTTGCACACATCGCAAAATCGGCTTTGGAGTTCTGCTCGGAACTACCGATGTTACCAGGTTCAACGCTTCAGCGAGATTATTTCTGTTAAAATTTGCCTTCATAGCAAAACCCTCAAATTTTTGTTAAAAAGGGTTAAAAAACATTCCTTCATTCTACACAATTTTTGAATAGCGTATGATACCCCGACTGCGGCAATTCCACAAGTTTTTTTCGCAAAAAAGCTGAATCTTGCCGAATATATTTCCGCCGATTATAATAACCGCTAATTGTTGAGTTTATCGCAGACAACCAATATTATTTAACCTGCAAGCCTGCTTGTGGGGTTAGGAAACCGCAGACAGAATTTTAGCCTGCCGTATCACGGCAGGTTTTGATTTGCAGGGTGGAGCTTGCCCCAATGCAAATAAATAGCGAGAAATAAAAAATGAATCAGCAACACCAAAAACCTGAAAAACAAGAAAATACCAGATTTAGTCAAGAGCAGTATGACATGCTCAAACGCTGCTCAGATAAGAAAGATATGACCGAGTGGAATAAGTGGAGGGACGCAAATGAGCATATAGATGTAGAGTTAGATGGGGCAGATCTTTCTAAATTTTATCTTAAAAATGCAAACCTCGGTATCAATAAACTTTT
>CAZYWY010000399.1:0-2180 GCA_964651605.1 uncultured Pirellulales bacterium
CTTGTCCAACGTTCAATTTTTTCAGGTTAGACATATTTTTCAGATATGCGATACCCTTGTCAGTAATTCCTGTGGGCCAGTACAAACTGAGAGCTTCAAGATTCCGAATTTTCGCAATATGCTCCAATGCTTTATCTGTCCAGATATGAGAAGCTCCTGCATCGAGTGTCCGTAATGATGGAATATCTTTTAAATACACCAGACCGTCATCTGTAAAGTTGTGACTATAAAGCGATAGATATTCAAGAGACGGAAGCTTTGCTAAATTTGCCAGTCCTGCATTAGTGAGCCTGCCGCCGCCTATCTGCAGCCGCTTGAGCGAAGTTAGACCGGAAAGATAAGTCAGACCTTTATCAGTTAGATTATTGTCCCCAATTTTCAGGCCTTTCAAGGTTTGCAGTTTAGATACCTCGGCAAGACATTCATCATTAAGCTTTTTGGATGCATAATCGTTATCACTGGTTATCGATAGATATTCGAGAGATTTCAGATTACTTAATAAACTGAATCCCGTAGCGTCTATGCTGGTAAATTGCAGCTCAAGCCCCTTCAGGCCTGTCAGTCTTGCAACATAAGGCAAACATTTATCATCAAGCATAACATGATTTGGATAATCCGTGGCTGAAATACCTGACCTCGATGATATAACTAACGAATAAAGGTCGTCAGGCTGCAATTGGGCCAATGCTGATAAGTTTCTTGAATTAGTACCTGCTATACCCAGTCTTAGCCGCTTGCCTGCAGGAACTTTAACATCGCCCTTTGCCTCAGCGAAAAAATTCCAGTCTTCAAATTCAAAATAAAAAGCCGTAATTTTCCAGACATAATTTTCATCATCAATATAAAGCTGCCCGATGGAATGGTCTTTTGGAAAATGCAGAATCCGTTCACCTATCGGCATTTCGACCTGCTGTGTTTTAGCAGGTTCGACAGATTTCGCTGATTCTAAAGGTTTAGCCAGTTCGGCAGGTTTTGTTGCTTCGGCGGGCTTGACCGGCTGAACAGATTTTGCTGACGGGACAGGTTTATTAGGTTCAGCTTTTTTTGCCATCTGCTGACGCACTAAATCCCACGTGCTGGCCGAACTGTTTGTAGATGTCTGACCTGAAACTGCGGCAGAAACGAACAATAGAAATCCCAGAGCTATGTTAATGTGCTGCATTTTCGGTCTCCTGATTTTTAGACATTCTTTTTCAAACGCAAATATTAACTTTTACCTGTTCTGAAGACATTCTGAACATATAGACGCAAAATTGGTGAATTCGTTACACAAATTTTTAAAATAATTAAACAACATCGGTTTTTTTGCATATTATGCTCTACCGATGGAATCAATCTGTCTGTTTTGCTATTTACTCCTGCCCGGCATCATCCACAGGGGCGTTACCATCTCGGCTGTACACTATTGCACCATCAACATAACCGGTAGCACCATAAAAGCCATTGCCATACATCATAACAGGGCCGGAACTTTCGCTTCCAAACCCCCCAACAGCAAAATTCACATCCTGCGGGAAAGTTGCTCCATAACCAGGATTGTAAGTAGCTCCATACATTGCATTACCATACATCATAACCGGGCCGGAACTTTCGCTTCCCAACTGCTCCGGCTGCTGAATATCAGATGGAACAGCCGAATGGTTGTAATGGTAATACATCCCTGCTGAACCAATTACTATTAATCCTGCTGCCGCAACGGCTATGATTTTCGCTTTAACAGCCGCACCTGCGGTTACACCTGCTGCGATTTTTACACCCGTAGATGCTCCGCATGCTATTGCCATCTTGCCCAGCTCCTTCATTACCAGCTCAGGAGCGGCGTTAACGATGTTTTCGCTTAACAAAGCTGCTAATACAGCAGCCGGTGCGATAATACCCCGTAACCTCAATTGATGCCGTAAAGATGCAATTCCTGAATCGAGCCTGCGGGAGACGGTCTGATGAGACATACTGCATTTTTCTGCAATATCATTTATCGTTTTGCCCTGCAAAAAATGCAGAATCAGAACTTCTTGCATCTGGTCGTCGAGATGGTCGAGCTCCTGGTCAACATACTCTGAAATTTCCTGCCAGGTAGGTTTTTCCTGCCCGGATTGCGCTTTTTCAGCATCTGCTGCGTATTTTAACTCACGCTGTTTCCGCTGCGAATCCTGCCTTGCAAGGTCGATTGCCCTGTTGGT
>CAZYWY010000400.1:0-2167 GCA_964651605.1 uncultured Pirellulales bacterium
GTCGGCAATAGTCCCCATCGCCGCCAGCGAGGCTGCATTTAGCATAAACTCCCGCAACTCCGGGCTGAGCCTGCTGCCGCCGCTGAATAATCCCGCCGTCGCCCAGGCCAGCTTGAACGCCACCATCGCACCGGAGCTGTCCTGATTTGGATATGAGAGGTCTATTGCCGGATGTACAATCGCAGCAGCAGCCGGCAGTGTCGCTGTCGGGCTGTGGTGGTCGGTGATAATCAAATCAACGCCGAGCTGCCCTGCCAGTTCCGCTGACTGGTGTGCGGTGATTCCACAGTCAACGGTAACAATGACCCTGCTGCCGGTGCTTGCAAGAGAATTGATGGCCTCGTTGTTCAGCCCGTAGCCCTCATCTATGCGGTGCGGAATGTAATAATCGACATCAGCCCCCAGCATACCCATGAGCTGCCAGAGAATCGCCACGCCTGTTATGCCGTCAACATCATAATCGCCGTAGATGGTGACTTTTTCCTTGTTATTTATGGCGGTTTTGAGCCGTTCCAGTGCCGGGGCAATTCCGGGCATACGCAGCGGCTCGATAAGGTCGGTCAATTTGGGACGAAGAAACGACATCGCCCTGCTCTGCTCGTCGAGGCCTCGATTGATTAGAAGCTGTGCCGTAGTCGGTGAGACGCCCAGCTCGGCAGCGAGCTTTTCACTTCGGCCGTCGGCAGGCTGAATCAGCCATTTTTTTGCAAGCGTCCGTGCAGCAAGTGACATCGGCAAAACTTCCTAATAAAGGGATAACAATTTACAGAAACACAAATTAAAAAATCAAAATTGTGGAAACCCGACTTTGTCGGGTTGACTTCCTTAATTTTGCATTTTACACTTTGATTTTTGCATTTTGTCAGTTTGTTAAAGCAGTTCGTCGATAGCCTTGCTGATGTCTTTTTTGCCGGCCAGTCCCACCCATTTTTTCTCTACCTGACCTGCCTTGAATAAAATCAGAGTCGGTATCGCACTGATGCCGAACTCCATCGCACTTTCACGCTCGTCATCGGTGTTGAGCTTGCAGATTTTCGCCTTGCCGGCGTACTCATCGGCCAGCTCCTGTATAACCGGAACAATCATTTTGCACGGCCCGCACCATGGCGCCCAGAAATCCACTAGGACCGGCTCAGCCGAACTATGCACAACCTCGTCGAACGTCGCATCCGTCAACTCTATTAAATTGCCAGACATCAGCATTTCCCTTTCAAAAAAAACCTCCAGGCAGAGCCTGCTTGTTTATTACTTTCAAGATTCTAAATACAAAGACGTAAATTGTAAATTGTAATTTTCGGCTACTTCCGCATTTGCTTTTACGGCGAGCTTTTCCAGAAGTCCGCATCACGCAAATACTGCCGTAGCATCATCGCCGAGAGCACGCCATCGCCCGCTGCGGTAGCCAGTTGCATTGCCGAGCCGACCCGGCAGTCGCCCGCAGCGAACACTCCCGGCACAACAGTCCGCAGATACGCAAAATCGCAGCGGATATAGCCCTGCTCGTTCAGCTCGATAAATCCCTTCAAAAATGCGGTGTTCGGCACAGTGCCGGCAAAAATAAACACGCCGTCGCAGGGGTAATCCTGCACATTTCCGCTCTTGAGGTCTTTTAATCTGACCGCCCGCACCTTCTTGTCGCCGAGGATTTCCAGTGCAATCGTGCTGTATTTTATGGCAATATTGGCGTCAGACCTGCCTGCCTTTTCCAGCAGCTCCTCGACGAGGATTTTCGAGGCCCGGAATTCGTCCCTGCGGTGAATTAGCGTTACTTTCACTGCGAATTTGGCCAGGTGCAATGCCTCTTCAACTGCGGTATTTCCGCCGCCGACCGCCACGACCTCTTTGCCCCTGAAGAACGGGGCATCGCACGTGCCGCAATAGCTTACGCCGCTGCCGTGGAAATGCTCCTCGCCGGGAATGCCCAGCTTGCGATAATCACTTCCGGGGGCTAAAATCACCCCTCTGGCGGTGAAAACCTCGCTGTCGCAGTGAATGGCGATGTTTGAATCGGGCAGTCTTTGCAGGCTCGTAACCTCACTGCCTGTCCTAATTTCCGCCCCGAAAGATTGAGCCTGCTTCTGTATTTTCATAACCAGGCCTGGCCCGTCGATTCGCTCGATGCCCGGGTAATTTTCAATTCTGTCGGTGTTGTTGATTTGGCCGCCAG
>CAZYWY010000401.1:0-2146 GCA_964651605.1 uncultured Pirellulales bacterium
ACCCAGCCATCTTGTACTTTAAGAAATTGGCTTTGATTGGCTTTGAATTGGGTTTGAATTGGCTTTGTTTTTGCCCTGCCCGAAACCGCCATAATCCACATAATATCCTGTTATCAAAGAACTTACGCTGTTTTTCGCCAAAACGAAATTGGCTTTGTTTTGCATATTTTATACTGTATTTTGACTTTTCTTTTTCCCCTGACAATCCTGCCATAAATGGCAGGGCTAAACATTATGAGTTCTGCCTTATGTATTCTGTTTTCAATATTTTGTCTTCCCTCATCCCTCATCCATCGGTCTCTTGTATCCTATATTTGTCTGTTCGCTATCCCCCACTCCCTATACCCTATTTAAAACGTGCCGGGTTTGATTTTTATTTCGAGATTCCTGCCTTTTTTGTATAATTTCCAAAAGCAGGTATCTATTGGCAGTTTTGACTGCCTGGATTCCCGCTTTCCTGTGAATGACAATACAAAACAAATGCTGGCGGGTATTAGGTACCCTTCTCAAGCCAGAACAATTTCAACTTTGCGGAAAACATTCTAAACCCATTGACTGACCAAGGTTAACAATTTTCAATATCTCATCATGAGTTTGCTTAACCTGTTGGGAGAGCCATTTTTGGGTCATTTCAACCGATATTGTAACTTGCGTCTTATCGTTGTTAGGTTTTGAGAACTTAACAAGTTGTTGAGGTACTTCTGGATGAAGTGAGAATACTCGACCGTGAGCAATTGCATCACGCAACTGTACAAGTGTCTCATCGATATGCTCTAATAAGCCACGTTTTTTTAGTTCCTTATTGGTTTTTTCAATCAATTGTTTGAGCGTGTCATAATTGGTGAGGTAATCCACTGGAACCCAATCGGTAACTTTTAATTTATGCAATTCATAAGTTCTCTTGTCGCTGGAATGTCCCTGTGTCTCATCAAGGAACAGACGAAGTGCAAATTCTATCGATTGAAGATTGCGGACAATTTTTCCTATTTTTTCACTTATGTTGTTACTTAACACGAGTAACTCCGATATACTCTTCTGGTTCGCCAGCTTCTTCATTGCTCATAATTCTATATCACACAAACCGGACAAGCAAGAAAAAACTGTCATTGCGCACCCGGTAGGTTCATAACAGGCAAAATTTGCTGGTATTACCGGCTTATTGATACTATAATTAAAAATTATGGCGAAATATCCGATATTTTTAGAGCTTGGCGGACGCCGTGCAGTTGTCATCGGCGGCGGCTCGGTCGCCATACGCAAGGCACAAAATCTGCTGGATGCGGGCGCAAGGCTAATCGTAGTTGCCGAGCGTATCGACAGGATGATGGCTGCTCTGTGTAAAAATAAAAATGCAGAGCTAATAAAATCTGCTTATTCAAAAAACTACCTTGCAGAGGCCGTTTTGGCCATCGCAGCAACAAATCATCCGAAACTGAACAAACAAATCTATGCAGATTGCCAGGAACTTGGTGTTTTGTGCAATGTTGTGGATGAGCCTTCGCTGTGCGATTTTTTCGTACCGGCTGTTGTAAAACGCGGAGCTCTGCAAATCGCCGTCGGCACTGAAGGGCAGTGTCCGGCTTACGCGGGTCATATCAGAAAGAAGCTCGAAGAAATTTTTACTGAAAGACACGGCGAGTTCCTTGCCGAGCTTGAAAAGCTGCGAAAGCGGATATTAGAGGAAATTCACGAGACGGCGGAACGCAAAGTGGTTCTTGGGCTTCTTGTCAATGATGAGTCGTTTAGTTTCTTTGTCAGCAACGGCTCAGCAAAATGGCGAAAAAAAGCTGCGAAAACAATTAAATTAGGGTCCAACGGATAGAATTACTACCTACTAATTCTTACACTCTAAGAAACTTTTTTGGACAAATATTGCCTCTGTAACGTCTTATATTTGTAAAGAACAAAATCATTAATATAACGCTTTTTGGAGGTGTAAATATGTCAACAGGCGAAACTACATTATTAAAGCGATTTATATCGGACGATGACGTTGAGGCTTTTTCGGAGATTGTTCAACAGCACGCACCTTTAGTCTATGGTGTGTGTCTGCGAATCCTTGAGGACAAGGATAAAGCTGCCGATGCGGTACAGGATACCTTCTTTCAACTGGTTCGTAACGCTGCCAATATCAGGGGTTCTCTGA
>CAZYWY010000402.1:0-2143 GCA_964651605.1 uncultured Pirellulales bacterium
TCCAGAATAATAAACATACGCAACAACCGCAGCCGCAAAGCAAAAAGCAAAAAGTAAAAAGGAAAAAGGTTTTCGCCATTTCCCTTTGTGCTTTTCAGACCCCGCCAGTGAATGGCGGGGCTTTCGGTTTTTTTTCTTTATGCCTTCTGACTCGCTCATACATTGAATCTGAAGTTGATAATGTCACCATCTTTGACGATGTATTCTTTTCCTTCGAGCCGGAATTTGCCTGCGGCTTTGACGGCCTTTTCGCTGCCGAGCTCTTTGATTTGCTCGAAGCTGAACGTTTCCGCCCGGATGAAGCCTCTTTTAATATCCGAGTGTACCTTACCGGCTGCATCGAGGGCCGATGTTCCGTTTTTAATGGGCCAGGCACGCACCTCGTCCGGGCCGACCGTCAGGAAACTAATAAGCCCCAGGGCGGCGTAGCAACCTTTCAGGAATTTGGCTGCTGCCGAGGTTGTGATTCCCAAATCTGCCATAAACTCTGCCCTGCTCTGTGCATCAAGCTGCGACAGTTCATACTCCAGTTCGGCGCAGAGGCAAACGAGCGGCACAGAGTTATCCAGCCTGCCTGCGAGGTCAAACGTCTGGTTCAAATTTTTCTCGCCGGTATTAACCACCGCTGCCATCGGTTTTAATGTAAGAAAACCCAGCGACTTTACCATAGCAAGCTCCGCTTCGGTCTGTATGACCGAACTGATGGGCTTTTCCGATTCGATTGCCGACTGGAGTTTTTTCTGCAACTCCAACTCAGCCTTGTCGTGTGCCTGGGTTTTAGAGGGCTTGTGTGCCTGCTTTTCCAGTTTTTCGATGCGAGTTGCTACAAGCTCCAAATCAGCCAGCAGAAGTTCGGTCTGAAGCTCCGCCAGGTCTCTTGCGGGGTTCACCGAGTTTCTATAAGGCGGCACCGACGAATTCTCAAATGCCCGCAGAACCAGCACGAGCATATCCACTGTGCGGATTTGGTTAATCAGCCGCCTGGCTGCGGCTCTGCCGTGTTCATCGGTAAAGTTGAAACCCGGCAGGTCAAGGCAGTCAATCGTGGCATAGACGGTTTTCTTGGGTTTATAAAGCTCAGTAAGCCAGTCTATGCGCTCATCAGGTACCGGTACAACTGCCTCTTCGATTGCGGTCGAGCCGAAGGCCGGTATCTGCCTGCCTGTTATAGCCGCCAATATCGTACTTTTACCGGACTGTAACAAACCAATCAGTGCAGCTTTCATTCTGTTGCCCCATCAATTTATCTATAAACACTGATGACAAAGCTGTCATACGCCACAATAGCGGGAAAATCCGCCACTTCAAGCCTCCTTACCGCTTCCGTGCCAAGGTCTTGATAAGCGATTACATCGGCATTGGTTATGTGTTTGCTCAGCAGCGCCCCTGCCCCGCCGATAGCCGATAAATGCACCGCTTTATACTTCTTTAATGCTTCAATAACAGCCTGATTCCGGTAGCCTTTGCCGAGCATCGCCTTTAGTCCAGCGGCGATTAAAGCAGGACTGAAGGCATCCATCCGGGACGAGGTTGTAGGCCCGGCAGCACCGATTACTCTGCCCGGCCAGGCTGGGGTTGGTCCGACAAAATAAATAATCGCACCTTTAAGCTCAAAAGGCAGCTTTTGTCCGGCCTGAATCGCTTCACAAAGCCTCTTGTGAGCCATATCGCGTGCAGTATAGATGGCCCCACGGATGAGAACTTCATCCCCGGCCTTCAAAGAACACACATCGGATTCTGTCAATGGCGCCTGTAATATCCTGATTTTGTCCATATTTTATACTATACCGACTTTGTTGCCGGTTTAAAGCTAAAAACCTTATATGGATTAACACTCAACTATGTATTAGTTAAGTTTCGCACTTTTTCAAAATGAAAACATAGGTAAAATAAGCCGATGCGTGCTTATGCGATTATTTATCACTTACGGGGTTCTGCTCGTAAGTGGCAATAATTAACAAAAAGTCTTGTAATGGCTGTTCTATCCATTTTAACACCTATTAAACGTGCGAAAGTCTACAAATACAAAGAATTAAGATTTTGTATGAATCTTGCCTTTTTAAGTCGTTTTTTTAACGTTCGGTCCAATTTTTATTTCATAAACTTGCAGGATGCCATCAACATAACTGCCGGAAGCCTGCGT